>JAGQTK010000231.1 GCA_020439065.1 Microthrixaceae bacterium | reverse complement strand
GAGCGGCGTGCGGGACGGGCGGCGAGCGGAGCGGAGCCGGCGCGGCCGCGGCGCCGCGCCGGTCAGACGCCCGGGACGGCCGCGCGCAACTGCGCGCCAGCCTCGCGCAGCAGCTGCACCATGCGCGGCGCGGAGGCGAGCGTCACCCGGGCCTCCGGGCCCGAGATCGAGATCGCCGCGGGCATCGCGAGGCCCGCGACCGGGAGGGCGTAGCAGCGCACGCCCACCTCCTGCTCTCCCTCGTCGATCGCATAGCCGCGGCGGCGGATCGCCTGCAGGTCGGCGAGGAGCGCCGACTCGTTCGTGATGGTGGTCGGCGTATACCCGGGCATCCCGGTACGGCGCACGATCTCCAGCACGCGCTCGTCGGGCAGCTGCGAGAGGATCGCCTTGCCGACGCCCGCGGCGTGCGGAAACACCCGGCGCCCGACCTCGGTGAACATCCGCATCTGGTGCGGCGACGGCACCTGCGCGACGTAGCTGGCCATGTCGCCGTCGAGGATGGCCATGTTCGCCGTCTCCTGCGAGCCCTGGCACAGCCCGGCGAGCACCGGCATCGCCCAGAGCGAGAGTCGGCGGGTCGCCCCGTCGCCGAGCCGGATGAGCCCGGGGCCCAGCGAGTACCGGCGCGAGGGCAGCTGCACGACGTATCCCCCGCCACTCAGCGTCTGCAGCAGGCGGTGGATCGTCGGTGCCGACAGGTCGACCTCCGCCGACAACTCGCTCACGCCCGCCTCGCCGCCGAGCGTGCGCAGCGCCTCCAGCAGCGCGAATGCGCGCGCGACCGATTGGACGCCACCCGACTCCGCTGTTCCCGCCATGTGCCCACCCTCCAAATGTTTCACGATGTGAAATGACCGTTCCAGAATAGCTCGAACTCTTGCTATCGTCGCATTCACCCGAGAAAGGCGAACCCATGGTGGCAACTGACACTTCTCTGACCGACGCCCTGGTTGCCGCGCTGCCCGAGGGAAGCGTCATCCTGAACCCGGACTCGATGCACGCCTACCGATGGGATCGCGCCAACGACCCCGACGCCGGCATGCCGCTCGCGGTCGTCCGCGTGACGAGCACCGAGCAGGTGCAGACGGTAGTGCGCCTCGCGGCCGCGGCCAATGTGCCGATCGTTCCGCGCGGCGCAGGCTCCAGCCTCTCGGGCGGCTCGACCGCGATCGATGGATGCATCGTGCTCTCGCTCGACCGCATGCGCGAGATCACCGTCGACCCGGTCACGCGCACGGTCGTGACCCAGCCGGGCGCCTTCAACGCGGAGGTCAAGGCCGCCGCGGCCGAGCACGGTCTCTGGTACCCGCCGGACCCGGCATCGTTCCAGTTCTGCTCGATCGGCGGCAATGTCGCCACCAACGCGGGCGGCCTGTGCTGCGTGAAGTACGGCGTCACGACCGACTACGTGCTCGGCATGACCGTGGTGCTGGCCGACGGCCGCGCCGTCACGCTCGGCGGCCCCAAGATCAAGGATGTCGCGGGCTACTCGCTCATGAAGCTGTTCACCGGCAGCGAGGGCACCCTCTGCATCATCACCGAGATCGTGCTGCGGCTCGTTCCTGCGCAGCGCCCGCCGACAACACTCGTCGCCACCTTCGCGACCCTCGAAGACGCGATGGCCACCGTGCTCGCGATCACGAAGACCATGCGCCCATCGATGCTCGAGTTCATGGATCGCGTGTCGATCAACGCTGTCGAAGACGTGACCAAGATGGGCCTCGACCGCAGCGCGGCCGCGATGCTCGTCGTGCAGTCGGACGAGCCCGCCGGCCACGCCGGCGTCGAGATCGCCGAGGTCGAGGCGCTGTGCGCCATGCACAAGGCGACCGAGTGCTTCTTCACCGACGACCCCGACGAGGGCGAGGCGTTCGTCACCGCCCGCCGCATCGCGATCCCCTCGGTCGAGAAGCTCGGCACCGTGCTGATGGAAGACGTCGGCGTGCCGCTGCCGCGCCTGGGTGACCTGGTCGTCGGCATCGAGCAGATCGCCCAGAACCGCGATGTGGTCATCGCCGTGATCGCGCACGCGGGCGATGGGAACACGCATCCACTGCTCGTCTTCAACCCGAACGACAAGGCGCAGCAAGCGCGCGCCGAGATCGCATACGGTGAAGTCATGGATCTTGCCGTCTCGCTCGGTGGCACAATCACCGGCGAGCACGGCGTCGGACGGCTCAAGCGAGCATGGCTGCCCGGTTACCTCGGGCCAGACGTACTCGAGCTGAACCACCGCATCAAAGCCGCGTTCGACCCTGCTGGGATCCTGAATCCCGGCGTGGTGCTCGATCCTGCCTGGAGCGCGACGTAACCACGCACTTCGCGGCTCCATCCCCGCCGGCGGCTTCGGTGTCGCCGGCGCATCCCATAGCAAGACGCAATCGCTTCGCGGCCCCGGCCGCTGGGCACCCAACACCGAAGGAACCTCAAGCATGAGTGACCGTTTGCAGCGCGCAGACCTCAACGTGGCCACCGAAATCGTCGACTTCGTCGAGAACGAGGCGCTTGGCGACGCCGGCATCTCTGCCGACGCGTTCTGGGCCGGCCTCAGCGAGATCATCGCTGACCTCACCCCGACCAACCGTGCGCTCCTCGCGACCCGCGACGAGCTCCAGGCGAAGATCGACGAGTACCACCGCGAGAACCCGGGCCAGCCCGAGCCCGCGGCGTACCGCGCGTTCCTCACCGAGATCGGCTACCTGCGCCCCGAGCCGGCCGAGTTCACCATCACGACGAGCGGCGTCGACGCCGAGATCGCAACCCTCGCCGGCCCGCAGCTGGTCGTGC
>JAGQTK010000230.1 GCA_020439065.1 Microthrixaceae bacterium | reverse complement strand
CGCTCGGCGCGCGCCCCGAGATCAACGAGGCGGTGCACTCGTACGGCGGCATCGTGCTCCACGATGTGACGACGAACCGCTTCGCGCACAAGGCGATCGAGAAGGGCGCCGATGGCCTCATCGCCGTCGCCGCAGGTGCTGGCGGCCACGCCGGCGCACAGTCGCCCTTCGCGCTCATCCGCGAGATTCGCGCATGGTTCGACGGCCCGCTGGCGCTCTCGGGCGCGATCACCCACGGCCGCTCCATCCTCGCCGCCCAGGCCCTGGGCGCCGACTTCGCGTACATCGGCTCGGCGTTCCTCGCCACGAAGGAGTCGAACGCACCCGAGCCGCAGAAGCAGCTCATGCTCGAGTCGACCGCCGAAGACATCGTGTACTCCAACCTCTTCACGGGCGTGCACGGCAACTACCTGCGCGGTTCCATCGTGGCGAGCGGGCTCGACCCCGACAACCTTGGCCAGTCCAGCCCGGCGGCGATGAGCTTCGGCAGTGACCGCAAGGCGAAGGCGTGGCGCGACATCTGGGGTTCGGGGCAGGGCATCGCGATGCTCACCGAACAGGTGACCACCCAGGAGCTCGTCGATCGCCTCAAGGCCGAATACGATCTCGCCCGCGAAGAAGTGGTTCGTCTCCTCGCGCTGTAGCCACGGCATCCCGCATCGTTCGACCTCATGAAGCGCCCGGGCGCATCGCCCGGGCGCTTCATGGACTCATCAAGAAAAGGTAGCGAAAGCATGGAAACTCGCAACGAAGCGATGTTGATCGATGGCACCTGGCGCCCCGCGTCAGACGGCGGCACGGTCGAGATCGAGAACCCGGCCAACCGCACGATCATCGCGACCGTCCCGAAGGCCACGCACGCGGATCTGCAGGAGGCGCTCGATGCCGCAGAGCGCGTGCGCGTGAGCTGGAGCGACACGAGCGCCTGGGAGCGCTCGACGATCCTGCGCCGAGCGGCCGAGATCATCCGCGAGCGGGTCGACTCGATCGCCCAGCTGCTGACGATCGAGCAGGGGAAGCCGCTGCCGCAGGCGCGCGGAGAGGTGCACTCCGCTGCCGACCAGTTCGACTGGTACGCCGATGAGGCGCGGCGCATCTACGGTCGCACGATCGAGGGGCCCAACCAGCTCGTGCGCACCGAGGTGCGCCAGGAGGCCATCGGCCCGGTCGCCGCCTTCACCCCCTGGAACTTCCCCGTGATGCTGGCCGCACGCAAGCTCGCGCCGGCGCTGGCCGCCGGTTGCCCCGTGATCCTCAAGCCCGCGGAGGAGGCGCCCTCGGCCTGCCTCGCCATGGTGCGCGCGGTGCACGATGCGGGTGTCCCCGCAGGCGTGCTCGCCGCGGTCACCGGCGACCCGGCGTTCGTGAGCGCGACGCTGCTGGATTCTCCCGTGATCCGCAAGGTCTCGCTGACGGGCTCCGTCCGCGTCGGCCAGATCGTGATGGGGCTGGCGGCGAAACACATGGCCGCGGTGTCGTTCGAACTCGGCGGCCACGCCCCCGTGATCGTGTGCGATGACGTCGACGTCAAGGCCGTCGCGGCCCAGGCAGCACGGACGAAGTACCAAAACAGCGGTCAGATCTGCGTCTCGCCGACGCGCTTTCTCGTGGCACGTTCCATCCTCGACGAGTTCGAAGCCGAGTTCACGCGCGCAAGCGCCGCCCTCGCCCTCGGCGATGGCATGGATGCCGGCAGCGAGCTTGGTCCTCTGTGCAGCGCGCGCCGGCACGACGACTTCGCCGCGCTGGTCGAAGATGCGCTCGCCCGCGGCGCCGTCGCGACCACGGGCGGCACCTCGCTGCGCGAGGAACTCGGCGGGCACTTCTACGCGCCCACCGTGCTGCGCGACATCCCGAAGGATGCCCGTGTGCTCCAGGAGGAGCCGTTCGGCCCGCTCGCGCTGATCGTGGCTTACGACGAGCTGGAGGAAGCCGTCGAGATCGCGAACAACACCAACCTCGGGCTCGCCGGCTACCTGTTCACCGACGACATCAGCCGCGCGCAGCTGCTGAGCGAGAAGCTGCGCGTCGGGATGGTTGGCGTGAACACCTTCGCCATCGCAAACGCCGCCTCACCGTTCTCGGGTGTGGGGCTGAGCGGCATGGGCGCCGAAAGCGGCGTCGAGGGCATCCAGATGTACCTTCGCCCCAAGACGGTCATGACCGGGATCTCGGATTCACTGCGCTGATCTGACACATCGACGTATGGCGTGGGCGAGCGCGGGAGACCGCGATATCTCGTCGGCGCCATATTCGGTTTTCGGACCACTTCTCGCCATACGATAGCGCCATGCGCGCAGTCCAATACGTGAAGATCGGGGCTCACCCCGAGGTCGTGACCGTCGAGAAGCCCGAGCCGGGACCCGGGCAGGTTCGCCTCCGGGTGACCGCCGCGGGACTCTGTCACTCCGACGAGTTCGTGATGAGCCTGCCGGAAGACCGGTACGGCTACCCGCTGCCGATGACCCTCGGCCACGAAGGCGCCGGGATCGTCGACGCGCTGGGCGCCGGCGTCACGGGTGTGACGATCGGCGAGTCGGTGGCCGTGTATGGCCCCTGGGGCTGCGGCCTGTGCCACGCGTGCGCGCAGGGCAAGGAGAACTACTGCAACCGCGCCGCTGAGCTCGGCATCTTTCCGCCCGGGCTCGGTGCGCACGGCGCGCTTGCCGAGTACATGATCGTGGATGGCGTGCGCCATCTCGTGCCGCTCGGCGACCTTGACCCGGTTGAGGCGGTATCGCTCACCGATGCCGGCCTCACCCCGTACCACGCGATCAGATCCAGCATGGCGGCGCTGCGGCCCGGCG
>JAGQTK010000022.1 GCA_020439065.1 Microthrixaceae bacterium | reverse complement strand
CCGAGATCATGGACCTGATCGCCGTGCTGCAGAAGATGGGCGCCATCATCTCGTACGAGCCGAACCGGGTGATCTTCATCGAGGGCGTCGACGCGCTTCGCGGCTACGACCACCGCTGCATCTTCGACCGCAACGAGGCCGCCTCGTGGGCGTGCGCTGCGCTCGCGACCGACGGCGACATCTTCGTCGGAGGCGCCAAGCAGCAGGAGATGCTCACGTTCCTCAACGTGGTGCGCAAAGTCGGCGGCGATTTCGACATTCACGAAGACGGCATCCGCTTCCGCCGGGGCGGCGCCCTGAAGCCGGTCAGCGTCGAGACCGATGTGCACCCGGGCTTCATGACCGATTGGCAGCAGCCGCTCATCGTCGCGCTCACGCAGGCGCACGGCGAGTCGATCGTGCACGAGACGGTGTACGAGAACCGCTTCGGTTTCACGGATGCGCTCGTGAAGATGGGCGCGAACATCGTGGTGCACCCGCACGGCCTGCAGGACGGGCCGCGCCGCGTGCCGCGTCGCAACCTGGAGCAGGCCGCGACGATCATCGGCCCCACGCCGCTGCACGGTGCCGACATCGTGGTGCCTGATCTGCGCGGCGGGTACAGCCACGTCATCGCGGCATTGGCCGCCGAAGGCGAGTCGACGATCAGCAACATCGGCATCATCAGCCGCGGCTACGAGAAGTTTCTGTCGAAGCTCCAGCTCTTGGGCGCAGACTTCGATATCGTCGGCTGAGTGATGACATCAGCGAAACACGCGCCGGGGACCCCGCAGAAGCCGCGCTCTGAGAAGTGGCGGCCCAGCTGGTTCTGGCCCCTCGCCATGCCCGTGCTGCCGTTCATCGATCTCGTCTCGAAGATCACGTTCATCAACCCCGAGAAGCTGCCCAAGCATGGCCCGTTCATCCTCGCGGTGAACCACTACAGCGAGATCGACCCGCTGGTGGTCGCCCGCGCGGTCTGGAAGCTCGGGCGCGCCCCGCGCTTTCTCGCGAAGGCCTCCCTGTTCAAGGTGCCCGTGGTCGGCGCGGCGCTTCGTGTCACCGGGCAGGTTCCCGTGGAGCGGCACGGCACCGGCAGGGCGACGGCGGGTGCGCTCAGCGCCGCCGACGCGCTCGTCGCCCACGGTCGCGGCGTGATCGTCTACCCCGAGGGCACGCTCACCCGTGAGCCGAACCTGTGGCCGATGCGCGGCAAGACCGGCGCGGCACGCCTCGCCTTCGATTCCGGGCTCCCGGTGATTCCCGCCGCACACTGGGGTGTGCAGGAGGTCATGGGCCGGTACTCGAAGAAGATCAGTCTCTTTCCCCGCAAGCAGGTGCGCATGATCTTCGGCGATCCGATCGATCTTTCCGACATCGCGGCGCGACGCGGCACGCCCGGCGCGCTGAACGAGGCCACCGATCGCATCATGGACGGCGTGACCGCGCTGCTCGAGGAGCTCCGTGGGGAGCAGGCCCCGGCCGAGCGCTGGGACCCGAGCAAGCACAAGCAGAGTGAAACGGGTCGTTTTGAGTCGTAGGCCCGCCGCTGGCCCCCGGGTTACCGTCGTCGGTGCCGGCAGTTGGGGGACCACCTTCGGTAAGATCCTCGCCGATGGTGGTGCGAACGTCACCATGTGGGCGCGGCGCCCCGAGCTTGCGCGGGAGATCGCGCGCGCCAAGCGCAACAGCGACTACCTCCCGGGCATCAACCTGCCCATCGGCATGACCGCGACGTCGAACCTCGCGGAATCGCTCGAGGGCGCGCAGCAGGTGTACCTCTCGATCCCGAGCCAATCGCTGCGGCAATCGCTCAAGGGCGTGCGGCCGCTGGTCGCAAAATCCGATGCGCCGATCGTCTCGCTGATCAAGGGCGTCGAACGGCGCACCGGGCAGCGTATGAGCCAGGTGATTGCCGAAGAGCTGCACATTGATCCGGCACGTATCGCTGTGGCATCCGGGCCCAACCTCGCCCTCGAGATCGCGCGTGAGCAGCCCACGGCGGCGGTGATCTCGTCATCGAGCCAGGAGACGGCCGAGGCGGTCGCCCGGCTTGCCCGCAACAGCTACTTCCGCACCTTCGTGAACACCGATGTGATCGGCACCGAGTTCGGTGGTGTGCTCAAGAACCTGATCGCCGTCGCGATCGGCATCGTGGATGGCGTGGGCTACGGCGAGAACACCAAGGCCGCCATCATCACGCGCGGGCTGGTCGAGATGACCGACTTCGCGGTGGCCCAGGGCGGACAAGCTGAGACCCTGCAGGGCCTTGCCGGCCTCGGTGACCTCATCGCCACCTGTCAGTCGCCGCTCTCGCGCAACAACACGGCGGGGCGCCTGCTCGGCCAGGGCTACAGCTTCCAGGACGTCGTGAAGCAGATGAACCAGACCGCCGAGGGCCTTGCCTCGGTGGGACCGGTGCTGCAGCTGGCGCGCGAGGCGGGCGTGGTCATGCCGATCGTCGAACAGGTCGATCGCGTGCTCAAGGGCACCCTGAACCCGCGCGACATCGCGCCCCACCTGACAACCGAAGACGATGATGAACAGCCGCAAGGCGAAGGGACGCAGTATGGACAAGCCGGTGGTGGCGGTGCTCTTTGGCGGTCGATCCAGCGAGCACTCGATCAGTTCCGCAACAGCGGGCGGAGTCCTGAGGGCGATTGATCGCGATCGCTTCGCGATCCTCCCGATCGGGATCACCCGTGCCGGCGCATTCGTGCTCGAGGTCGATGACCCGGACCGCTTCCAGCTCGACCCGAATCACCTGCCCGAGGTCGTCGACAACGGCACGCGCATCCTCTGGCCCGAGGCCGGCGGCGAGCGCACGGTGCGCGTTCGGCGCGCCGACGGCTCCGTCGAGGCGCTCGGCACGGTCGACGTCGTGCTGCCGATCCTGCACGGCGTGCACGGTGAGGACGGCACCGTGCAGGGCTTCTTCGACACCCTCGAGATTCCCTATGCGGGCGGCGGGGTGCTCGATTCCGCGCTGTGCATGGACAAGCACTTCATGAAGATCGTGCTCCAGGCCGCCGGCATCCCCGTTGCCCCCTGGGTCACCGTGCGCGAGGGTGAGGTGGATGCCTCGCTCGAGGCCCGCGCACGTATCGAGGCACTGGGGCTGCCGCTGTTCGTCAAGCCGGCCCGCGCCGGCTCCAGCGTCGGTGTGTCGAAGGTCGCCACCATCGACGAGCTGCCCGCGGCGCTGGCCGTGGCGTTCGCCGAAGACGACAAGGTGCTCATCGAATCGGCGATCGTCGGGCGGGAGATCGAGGTCGCGATCCTCGACGGCCGCGGCGACGACGCACCGCGCGCATCGCTGCCGGGCGAGGTGGTGCTCACCGACCGGGCCTTCTACGACTTCGAGGGGAAATACCTCGGCGGCGACGGCGTCTCGATCGTCTGCCCGGCCGAAGTGACGGATGCCGAGCTCGCTGCGATGCAGGACCTGGGCGTGCGGGCATTCCAGGCCGTGGGTGGCCGCGGGCTCGCCCGGGTCGACTTCTTCCTCACCGCCGAAGGTCTCATCGTCAATGAGCTGAACACGATGCCCGGCTTCACCCCGATCTCGATGTTCCCGAAGTGCTGGATCGCGTCCGGCATGAGCTACGCCGAGCTGATCACCGAGCTTGTCGAGCTCGGGCTCGAGCAGTAGGGGCGCTGGCCTTACCGCTGCGGCGCTTCGCTGGGTGCTTCTTCGGGGGTCCCGGGAGTCCCTGGAACCTCCGGGGTCTCGGGAGACTCGGTGGAGTCGGGAGACTCGGGAGCCTCGCCGGGGTTGAGCTTGTCGGTGCAGCCCTGACCGTACTTCGGCAGCGATTGCACGGCGTTCGCGACGTCCTCGAGCGCGATGCTGCCCGAGATCTTGGAGCCATCGATCACGACCTCGACCGCGGGATCGCGGCCATACGTCGTCGCGGTGTACTGCGGCAGCTGGCTCTCGTCGATGATCCAGTCCACGCCCTTGAAGGTCTGGCAGGGCATCGTCGTCGGCGGGGGCACCGGCACGCCGCACGAGAGCAGCACCGCCGCGGGCTCACCCCAGGCGCCCGTCGCCTGCGCGTCGGTGAACTGGCGCTCGAGGGTGCCGACGCGCTTGGGCAGCTTGACGGTGACGTCGGCGCACAGCGGATTGTTGGCATCGGGTGCGGGATGCATCGACACGGTCGAGGCGCACCCTGCAAGCAGGGAGCCTGCGAGCACCACGACGGCGGTCAGGGAGACACGGGCAAGCAATTGAGACATCCCTGCCAGGCTACCTTGGGAGCATGCATCCCGCCCCCGACGGCTCGACCGGCCCCGCCGCCCACCCGAACGATCCGCGGGTCGGCGAGCTGGCGGAGGGCGAGATTCTCCGCAGGATTCTCGCGCGGCTGGGGGAGGCATCCACGGCCCTTGTGGGGCCAGGCGACGATGCCGCCGTGATCGCGGCGCCCGATGCTCGCGTGGTCGTGACAACCGACACGCTGGTGCACGGGCCGGATTTTCGGCTCGCCTGGTCGGCGCCGTACGACATCGGTTGGAAGGCGGCCGCGGTGAACCTCGCCGACGTTGCCGCCATGGGCGCGCGCCCGACCGGGCTCGTGGTCGCCCTCGCGGTGCCGCCGGCGCTGCCGGTGTCGCTCGTGGAGGGAATCGCGGAGGGACTGCGCGCCGCCTGCGACGCGATGGCGCCCGGGTGTTCCGTGGTCGGCGGCGATCTGACCGCCTCAGACACGCTCACGATCGCCGTCACGGCATTCGGCTCGCTCGATGGCAGGGCGCCGGTGCTGCGCTCGGGCGCCCGCGCGGGTGACACGCTCGCCGTGAGTGGGGGTGCGCTCGGCACCGCCGCACGGGGGCTCGCCGTGCTGTTCGAACGGGGGGTGGATGCCGCCGGCACCCCGATTCCCCTCGATGCGTCGCGCCTGCCTGCGGCCGACGCCGCGGCCCTCGCGGTGCAGCTGCGCCCGACGCCCCCACTCGCCGCGGGGATCGCAGCCGCGCGTGCCGGGGCCACCGCGATGATGGACATCTCGGATGGGCTCGCGCTCGATGCATCCCGAATCGCCGCCATGAGCGGCGTGAGCGTCGACATCTTCTCGGCCGCGCTCGGGCCGAACAGCGCGTGGGCGCTGGGCGGGGGCGAGGATCACGGCCTGCTTGCGACCTTTCCCGCAAACGTGCAGCTGCCTGAGGAGTTCCGAGCCATCGGGCGGGTGCTGCCGGCGGGCGGTGAGGCGGTGCGCATCGACGGCCGCGCGTGGGATGGCAAGCCCGGTTGGGACCCGTATCGGGACTGGGACGAGCGGGTCGGCTGACGGGTCGGTCGGCGACCCCTGCCGGCGTGCGTGGCCGCTCAGTCGGCGGTGAGCGGTGCCTCGCGTGGCCCCACCCACCACAGCACGGTGTCGCCGTAGCTGCGGTGGCGCAGGTGCTCGAGCCCGGCGGGCAGCGCTGGCTCGGCCGAACGGGCGTCGCGCTCGACGATCACGATCGCCTGGGGGCTGAGGCGGGGCGCGAGCAGCCCGAGCGCCTCGGCGAGCTCGTCATCGGCAAGGTCGTAGGGCGGGTCGATGAAGACGAGGTCGTACGTGCCCGCGGCGCGGCGCAGGAAGGTGAGGACGCTGGTGGCCTCGACGCGGACCGCGTGTGAGGCGCCGAGCGCGCGTTCGACCTTCGCGGCGTTGCGCTTGGCGATCGCCGCGGCGGGCGCGGCGCGCTCGACGAGCACGATGGATGCCGCGCCGCGGCTTGCGGCTTCGAGCCCGAGCGCACCTGAGCCGGCATACAGATCGAGCACAGCGGCATCGCGCACGGCGCCGGCCGCCTCGAGCGCACCGAAGAGCGACTCGCGGACGCGGTCGCTCGTGGGGCGGGTGCCGGCGGTCGGCACGTCGAGGGTGAGCGAGCCGGCACGGCCCGAGATGATGCGGGTCACGGGCCTACGATATCGCTCGGATGGCGTGCCCGCGGCGCGCTCGTGGCGGCACGGGGCGACGCTTGGTGCCGGAGATCTTGCGGCGTTCCCGGCGGGCTGCGCGCGAAGCCGGTGATGTCGGGGGCCGCCGATAGACTTTTCGCATGGCGACCTTCACGCTCGAATCGGGCCTCGACACGGTCCTCGGACCGAAGGCCGCCGCCGCGCTGAAGCGCGCGTTCATGATGCTCACCGTCGGCGATCTGCTCGCGCACTACCCGCGCCGATACGCCAAGCCCGGCGAGTTGACCATGGTGGTCGGGCTGCCGATCGGCGAACCGGTCACGATCGTCGCCGAGGTTTTGGCGGTGCGCGAGCGGAAGATGCAGGCGCGCCGCGGCAGCATCCTCGAGGTGAAGATCGGCGATGGCCACGGCGTCATGATGCTGACGTTCTTCAACCAGGCGTGGCGGCAAAAGGAGCTGCGGCCGGGCGCGCGCGGCATCTTCGCGGGCAAGGTCGGGGTCTACAAGGGGGCGCTGCAACTCGCACACCCCGCGTATGCCCTGTTCGATGCCACTGACGAGCATGCCGAGTTGGCGGCCGTCGAGCGCGCGAAGCATCCCATCCCGATCTATCCGGCGACGGCGACGATTCCGAGCTGGCAGCTGCAGCAGCACATCGCCCTCGCGCTGGACGGACTCGAGTCGGTGCCCGATCCGCTGCCCGCGGAGTTGCGCGCGCGGCGGCGGCTGCTGCCCGCCGATCGGGCGCTGTGGCAGGTGCATCGCCCCGAGAACTTCGGCCAGATCGACGATGCGCAGCGCACCCTGCGCATGCACGAGGCCCTGGTACTGCAGGCGGCCCTGCTCCAGCAGCGGGAGCAGGTGCGTCGGCTGGAGGCAACGGCCCGGCCCGTGCGGCCTGGGGGCTTGCGAGCGCGCTTCGACGCGCGACTGCCGTTCACCCTCACGAGCGATCAGCTGGCGGTGGGGGAGCAGATCGCCGACGATCTGGTCGCACCGTGGCCGATGAATCGCCTCGTGCAGGGCGAGGTCGGCTCGGGCAAGACGCTGGTGGCCCTGCGCGCGATGCTGCAGGTCGCCGACAGCGGCGGGCAATCCGCGCTCATCGCCCCGACCGAGGTGCTCGCGAGTCAGCACCTGCGTTCGATCGCCCGGATGCTCGGGCCGGAGCTCGCCGCAGAGCTGATGCCGACCCTGCTCACGGGCCAAATGCCGGCCGCCGAGCGCCGGAAGGCGGCGCTGCGCGTCGCCTCAGGCCAGTCGCTGATCGTCGTGGGCACGCACGCGCTGCTGAGCAAGAGCACCACCTTCGCCGAGCTCGCACTCGTCGTGATCGACGAGCAGCACCGCTTCGGCGTCGAGCAGCGCGAGACGCTGCGTCGTAAAGGCACGAGCCCGCACGCCCTAGTGCTCACCGCGACCCCGATCCCGCGCACGGTCGCGATGACCGTCTTCGGTGACCTCGATGTGAGCGCCATCCACACCATGCCCGCCGGCCGCGCGGGGACCGAGACCCACGTCGTGCCGCTCGCCGAGAAGCCGGGGTGGATGCCTCGGGTCTGGCGCCGCATCGCCGAGGAGGTCGCACTCGGCCGGCAGGCATTCATCGTGTGCCCCGCGATCGATGCCCTCGCGGGGCTGCTCGACGACACCGGCGACCTGCCGCCGGATGAAGACACGGTGACGGTGGCCGAGGCGGAGGCGTCGGGGGTCGGCGGGGGATCGGCCGAGGCGACAGGCGCGCCGCTGGGCGCGCTGCCGCGTGCCATGCCGCTCGTGGGCGTCGTGCAGATCGCCGAGATCGTCGCGACGCTGCCCGAGTTCGCGAACATTCGCACGGCGGTGCTGCACGGCAAGCTGCCCGCCGAGGAGAAGGACCGCATCATGCGTGCGTTCGCGGCGCGCGAGGTCGACGTGCTCATCGCGACGACCGTGGTGGAGGTGGGCGTCGACGTGCCGAACGCGTCGACCATGGCGATCCTCAACGCCGACCGCTTCGGCGTCTCGCAGCTGCATCAGCTGCGCGGGCGCGTGGGGCGGGGGGCGGTGCCGGGGCTGTGTCTGCTCGTGACCGGTGCCGAGCACGGCACTCCCGCGCGCGATCGCGTCATGGCTGTGGCATCCACCCTCAACGGCTTCGAGCTCGCAGAGGTCGATTTGGAGCAGCGCCGCGAGGGCGACGTGCTCGGTGACCTCCAATCCGGCGGTCGTTCGTCGCTGCGTCTGCTGCGGGTGGTGAAGGATGCGCAGCTGATCGTCGAAGCACGCGGTGAGGCCGAGGCGATCCTGGCCGCTGACCCGACGCTCGCGGAGCATCCGGCGCTGGCGGGCGCGATCGAGCTGCGCCTGAACCACACCGAGCGCGCGGCGCTCGCAAAGAACTAGCGCTGCGGCGCTGGGGGTGCCGCTGCTCGCGTCGAGCGGGCGCCGTTTCCGGCGGTGATACATCTGTGATGGTCACGAACGGAGCAATGGTGTGGCGCGCCGATATGCTGTGGGCATGAGCAACCGCGTGGCAGTTGTGCCCGGATCCTTCGACCCGCTCACGCTTGGCCACCTTGATGTGATCGAGCGTGCTGCCGGCCTGTACGACGAGCTGCACGTGCTGGTGGTGCATAACCCCGGCAAGGAAGCCTTGCTGCCGATCACGCAGCGCGTATCGCTGATCGAGCAGTCGATCGCCGAGCGTGGCATCGAGGGCACCATCGTCGTGGCGGCATGGAGCGTGGGGCTGCTCGTGGACTACTGCACCGACGTCGGCGCGCAGGTGCTGGTGAAGGGCATCCGCTCGCAGATCGACGTCGCATATGAGACGCCGATGGCGATCGTGAACCGTCACCTCGCGCACGTCGAGACGGTGTTCCTCCTGCCGGAGCCCTCCCACGCGCTCGTGTCGAGCTCGCTGGTGCGCCAGGTCTCGCAGCTCGGCGGCGACGTCTCACCGTTCGTGCCGCCGGCTGTGGCGCGCTACCTCGACACCGGCGCACGCGGAATCTGACCCGGCGGGGGCCGCGCCCGCGATGAGCGAGCGACGGTACGCTGGGATGCGTGAAACATCACCGTCCAGGACCCCTGAGCCTTCCCGTTCGCGACATCATGCACCGCGCTGGAGACATGCGCGAGGTGACCCTCAACGTGCCCGCACCCGAGACATGGGGGGAGGGGCTCGTCGCCGTTCCCGCCGGTACGAATCTTGACGTGGAGGTGCGCCTCGAGTCCGTGCACGAGGGCATCCTGGTCTCGGGCGACGTCGCCACGCATTACACCGGTGTGTGCGGTCGCTGCCTCGAACCGATCGACGAGCCGCTTCAAGTCGATTTTCAGGAACTTTTCGCGTACGCTGGAACCGAAGCGGCTGACTTTGACGTTCAAGACGACCACGTGGATCTTGAAATCTTGGTTAGGGATGCGATCGTGTTGTCGCTCCCGTTTCAACCCGTGTGTGAGCCGGACTGTGCAGGTCTCGATCCCGAGACCGGCGAGAAGCTCCCGCACGGCATAGACGCAAAGCCCGAACAAGCCCTCGATCCACGCTGGGCCGCGCTCGGGAAGTTCACCACAGGCCCCGGCACTGGGGAAGAGGACGCGGGTTAGCCCGTGCCGATCCCCGAGTCAGAGATAGAGAAGAGAAGCAGCTATGGCTGGTAACCCTCCCAAGCGGAAGGTCTCCCGTTCCAACACCCGCTCGCGCCGTGCGCAGTGGAAGGCGGCGCCCATCGCGCTCGTGAAGACGATCGAGAACGGCGAGGTCGTCTACAGCCGTCCGCACCAGGCGAAGGTCGTCACCGACTCGCAGGGCACGGAGCTCTTCCTTGAGTACAAGGGCCGCAAGGTCGCTGACGTTTAGTCAGTCTCGATGCACTCTGGCGTCGTGATGGCTGAGAATCTGCCGCTCGAATCGCTAGCCCAAAAGCTCGGGGTCGATATCGATCTCGAGCTTTTGGCGTTGGCGCTCGCCCATCGCTCGTTCGCGTATGAGAACGGCGGGATCCCGCACAACGAGCGACTCGAGTTCCTCGGCGACTCCGTGCTGGGTCAGGCCGTGACGGTGCTGCTGTACACGAGGCATCCCGATCTTGATGAGGGATCGCTCGCGAAGCGGCGTGCCGCAGTGGTCTCGACGGTCGCCCTGGCCGAGGTTGCGAGGCACATCGGCCTCGGCGGTTACATCCGGCTCGGGCGCGGCGAAGAGCAGACGGGTGGGCGCGACAAGGAGTCGATCCTCGCCGACACCACGGAAGCGGTGATCGGTGCGACGTACCTGAGCGCGGGCCCCGCTGCCGCGACGGCGCTGGTGCTGCGCATGGTCGAGCCGCTGCTGGCCGACCCGGAGCGCTACGGCGCGGCGATGGACCCGAAGACCAGCCTGCAGGAGCTCGCGGCCCGTCTTGGTGCCCCGGCTCCCGCCTACTCCGTGGTCGCGGACGGCCCAGACCACCACCGCGAGTTCACCGCCACGGTCACCGTGGGTGGGATCGCCAGCGAGATCGGCACGGGCTCGAGCAAGAAGCACGCCGAGATGGCCGCGGCCCTCGCGGCATGGCGCGCCCTCAGCGCGGGTGCCTGAGCTGCCCGAGGTCGAGGTCGTCCGCCTCGGCCTCGCCCCCGCCGTCACCGGGGCCACGATCTCGGGCGTCGAGGTGTTCGACACGCGTGCGCTCACCCGACACGGCGGCGACGCCAGCGACTTCGAGGCGCGCCTGCGCGGGCGCCGGATGCTCGGGGCAGCTCGCCGCGGAAAGTTTCTGTGGATGCCGCTGGCCCCGCCCGCGGGCCACGCCGCCGGCGCCGGTGCGGACGAGGCGCTGGTCGCGCATCTGGGCATGAGCGGCCAGCTGCTGTTGCGCGCACCGGGGGCAGATGACGGTCGTCACCTGCGGGTGCGGGTGGGGCTGGAGCATCCCGAGCATGGCGAACTGCGCGTCGACTTCGTGGATCAGCGCACCTTCGGCTCGCTGGCCATCGACGAGCTCGTGCCGACGAGCGATGGTGCCGCCGGCGGGTACGGCGCGGCCGCGCCGCTCGTGCCCTCGCAGGTGGCGCACATCTCGCGTGACCCGCTGGACGAGGCCTTCGACGACGCGGCGTTCGCGGCCAGGCTCGCGCGCAAGCACACGGCGATCAAGCGCGTGCTGCTTGATCAGACCGTGCTCAGCGGCGTGGGAAACATCTACGCCGACGAGGCGCTGTGGGCGGCACGCATCCACCCCGAAACGGCGGCATCGGCGCTGTCGACGCGTGCGGTCGGGCGTCTGCTCGCGCAGGTGCGTGCCGTGTTCGAGAAGGCGCTGGTGGAGGGCGGCACCAGCTTCGACGCACAGTACGTGAATGTGAACGGTGAGGCGGGCTACTTTGCGCACTCGCTGAACGCGTACGGTCGTGGGGGAGAGCCATGCCCGCGGTGCACTACGGTGATCACGCGCGTGCCGTTTGGTGGGCGCTCGTCGCATTTCTGCCCGCGGTGCCAGCGCAAGAAGTAGGAATTCACATCGATTGATCCCGGGTCTTCGCTCATCGCGATACAGCGTTGGCTGGTCCAGTCATGATGTGTCCCGCCTGATTTTGGTTGCGGGTCTCATTGCAACAGCAGCTCGTGTGCATGCTCCTTCGATTCGGGTTCGCTCGGGTTCCCTGCGGAATTGACGCTCATATTGAACTACGTCAATATAGAGGAATGTCGAAGCAAGACGTCGAACTGCGCACCGCAGGAACTGGCCGCGCCGATTGTGCGACGGCGGTGCACGCCCGCGCGCTGCCGTTGCCCCCTGCGTTGATCGAGGCCTTGGACGCATGAGCGACACGATGCCCCGCACGCCCACGACGAGGCTCTCCACGCTTGACAGGTGGCTGCCGCTATGGATCGGTCTGGCCATGGTTGCAGGGTTGCTTCTCGGTCGATTCGTCCCGGCGCTCTCTGCGGCGCTGGCCGCCATGGAGGTCGGCGGCATCTCGATCCCGATCGGCCTGGGACTGCTCGTGATGATGTACCCGGTGCTCGCCAAGGTGCGCTACGACAAGGTTGCCGGAGTGGCCGGCGACAAGAAGCTGCTCGTCTCGTCGCTCGTGTTGAACTGGCTGGTCGGCCCCGCGGTGATGTTCGCGCTGGCATGGCTGTTGTTGCCGGATCTGCCCGAGTACCGCACCGGACTCATCATTGTCGGGCTCGCCCGCTGTATCGCAATGGTGGTGATCTGGAACGATCTTGCCTGCGGCGACCGAGAAGCCACCGCCGTGCTGGTCGCGATCAACTCGGTCTTTCAGGTCGTGATGTTCGCAGTGCTGGGCTGGTTCTACCTCACCGTGCTGCCGGGCTGGCTCGGCCTCGACGCACAGGGGCTCGATGTCTCGATGTGGCAGATCGCACTGAACGTGCTCGTGTTCCTCGGTGTCCCGCTGCTCGCAGGCTTCGCTTCGCGCTGGATCGGCGAGAAGCGCAGGGGCCGCACCTGGTACGAGGAGAAGTTCATCCCCGCCATCAGCCCATGGGCGCTGTACGGGCTGCTGTTCACGATCGTCCTGCTGTTCGCGCTGCAGGGTGAGCAGGTCACATCGCACCCGCTGGATGTCGCCCGGATCGCGCTTCCGCTGCTGGCCTACTTCGCGCTGATGTGGTTCGCCGGCATGCTGCTGGGGAAGGGCCTCGGCATGAGCTACGCACGCACGACGGCGCTCGCGTTCACGGCAGCGGGCAACAACTTCGAGCTCGCGATCGCCGTCGCCATCGGCACCTTCGGCGCCACGTCCGGCCAGGCACTTGCCGGCGTCGTCGGCCCGCTGATCGAAGTCCCCGTGCTTGTGGGCCTCGTGTACGTCTCCCTGTGGGCCGCGAAGGCCTGGTTCAACACCGACCCCTATGCCGACAGCATCACGACCGAATCGAGGCAGGCATGACGCTTGACACCACGCTTCCCGACGCCGACGCATGTGCGTCGTCGGTGACGAACGCGATCAGCCAAGACGTCGCGGCCACGGTCGCCAGTGCGTTGAAAGCGCTGGCCGAACCGCTCCGGTTGCGGATGCTCTCGGCCATCGCGACCGATCCGCGTGGCGAGTCCTGCGTGTGCGACCTGGCCGAGCTGGCCGACGTGTCGCAGCCCACGGTCTCTCACCACCTGAAGGTGCTCAAGGACGCGGGGATGCTGCGTTCCGAGCGTCGCGGGACCTGGGTCTGGTACCGCATCGCGCCCGGCAAGCAGCGCGCCGTTGCGGCACTCCTTGATGCATTTGCCCCCGCCGCGGTCGCCGACGAGCCGCAGGACGCCGACGCGCGTGCTGCGGCACTGCGTGACATGGACGGGAGAGTCGCCCGCCTGGGCGAGGAACTCGCGGATGAACTGACGGGCCTGAACCGAGCGCTCGTGATCGCGATCGTCCGCGAGTCGTACGCTGGCCTCGTGCGCTCGGCGAACGTCACGCAGCACATGATCCCGCTGACCGAGCGGTTCGCCCGCCAGCGACTGGCTGACCTCTCACGGGACCGGGAGCACAGCGTCCCGCAGGTGCTGTTTGTCTGCGTGCAAAACGCCGGCCGTTCACAACTTGCCGCAGCGCTCGTGAACCAGCTCGCCGAGGGCAAGGTCGTGGCGCGCTCGGCCGGCTCAACTCCGGCACCTGACGTGCACCCGCGCGTAAGGTCGCTGCTGGTGGAGCTGGAGGGTGAGTCCCTGGCCGAGAACGCATTCCCCAAGCCCCTGACGGATGACGCGGTCCGCGCCGCCGATGTGGTGATCACCATGGGATGCGGCGATGTCTGCCCGATCATCCCCGGGGTGCGCTACGAGGACTGGGCAGTCGGCGACCCCGCGCTGGCCTCACCCGAGGGCGTGCGGGCCATCCGCGATGACCTCGAAGGTCGCGTCCGCCATCTCCTTTCCACGATCACCGACTGAAAGAACTGCACCAACAATGCGCACCCAGAAGCCCTCCGTCCTCTTCGTCTGCGTTCACAACGCCGGCCGCTCCCAGATGGCCGCCGGCTGGCTCCGTGAGCTTGCTGGTGACCGGGTCGAGGTTCGTTCCGCGGGCTCCATGCCCGCTGAGCAGATCAACCCGGTCGCCGTTGAGGCAATGCGCGAAGTCGGCATCGACATCACCGCAGAGCAGCCAAAGATCCTCACCACGGAGGCGGTACAAGATTCTGACGCCGTGATCACCATGGGCTGCGGCGACGCGTGCCCGTACTTCCCCGGCAAACGCTACGAGGACTGGAAGCTCGAGGATCCGGCAGGACAAGGCATCGATGCGGTCCGTCCCATCCGCGACGAGATCAAGCGCCGTGTGGAAGCTCTGCTTGGCGAACTGCTGCGCTGAGCGACGCATGCACGACGACACCGGACGCCCAGCACTCACGCGGGCTGCGCAGCCCGCACCCGTGCCGAGAGCACCCCGCCCACGGCGATCGCGTGCTTTTCCAGCAGGTGCCATGAGGCGTAGCCGGCCGCCGCTGAGAGCGCCAGGACGACCACGATGTTCCAGAACAAGGGCAGCGGGCCCCACAAGACGATCACCGTCTGCTGGATCGGGAACGCCCAGAGGTACATGCCGTACGACGGATCACCGGCCCGGCGCACGGCCCGGGCCATCCTGCTCGTACGCGATCCGGCAGCCACCACGCCATACGGCACGATCACGCTGGCAACCAGCAGCCCAAGGTCACCACCCATGAACAGCATCGCCGCAAGGCCCGCCAGCGCGGGCCACAGGGGCAGACGCTCCGGCGCGCGCACCTTCGCAAGCAGCGATCCCGCAAGGAAGAAGACCACCGCGATCGCCGTGATCCGCAGCGGCCGCTCGATCGGCAGCAGGATCGTCGCGCCCAGCAATCCCACCATCAACACGGCTCGCGCGGCGAAGCTGAAGCGTGCACCGACCACGCCGAGCAGCATCACCATGAGGTAGCAGCAGAACTCCGGCCCCAGGCTCCACAGCGAGCCGTTCACCGCACGCTGGTCGTTCTCCAGAAACAGCCCCGGCAGATCGTACTGGGCAAACAGCGTCATGTTCAGCAGGTACTGCCACGTCTGGCCCGAACCCCAATAGGCGGCTGCCGGAAGCGATGTCAGCAGCGGCCCGGCGATGAACACGGTCACCAGCACCACCAGCATGAGCGCGGGGAAGATTCGCAGGCACCGGCGGATCATGAACGCGCCGGGCCTGGGGGAGCGCGCCCAGCTCACGCTGAGCAGGTACCCACTGATCGAGAAGAAGATATAGACCCCGAGGTGATGGATGGTGATTCCGCCCAGCATCGGCACGCCGGGGATGCCCAGCAGTGACCAGGAGTGCCCGACAACCACCATCGCCGCGGCCACCAGCCGCAGCACATCGAAGAAGTTGGAGGGACGGGACGATCGGTCAACGCTCGGCTGCGTCATCCTCGTCCAACTTCATCGTTCACGAGTTCAGTCTATGGGCGGGGTGCCTCGGCATCACGCCGGGGAGGCGGCCCACTCAGCGCAGCGCGGGCCCACGATCTCGGCATCCGGTCCGGGCAGAATCGTGCCGTCGCGCAGCGCACGGGCAAAACCGCCGGGCGCGCGCAGCTCGATCACGGTGCGCCGCACGCCAAGCGCGCGGTCGCGTGTGCGCAACACCTCCGCGAGGCTCATCCGTTCGGGGCCAGCGAGCTCCAGGGCCCCGAACCGAGGGGGCTCGACGGCGAGTTCGACGAGACGTCGCGCGACGGACGCCGCGGCGACTGGCTGACTGCGCATGACCGGCAGCGCCCACCACGGCCCGAGCTTCTGCACGTGCTTCTCGGCGAACTCGAAGAACTGGGTGCTCCGCAACAGGGTCCAGGGGATAGGACCCGTGGCGACCAGGCGCTCCTGCAGCGCCTTGCCCGCGTAATAGCCGTACGGTGCCTTTGCCGCGCCGACGATGCCCAGCGACACGAGGTGTCGCACGCCACTCTCGACACCCGCGCGCAGCAGGGTGGAGCTGGTTGCCGCGAAGAACGCCCGTGCCTGCTGCGCCGACCCGGTTCTGGGCCCGGATGCATCGATGATCACCTCGGCGCCGTCCAAGTGCACGCCGGCGCCCGTGATGAGGTCGGCACCCTGAGCGCGTGCCACGGGGAGCACATCATGCCCGGCAGCCCGCGCCTCGCGGACGATCCACGTGCCCACGATCCCGGTTGCTCCCGCCACTGCAATGCGCATCGCGACCCCACATTCGCATTGGATTCGCGGGCGAGTCTACGCACCGGTGCGCGGCGCGTCTCCACCTTGTGCGCACGTCCCCTTCGTGCATTGTGGATGCCTCGATCGTCACGGCCGCGGATGGGCCGGGCGGATCAGGGGGTCCCGGCGCCAGGGGTCCCGGCGCCAGGGGCCACGGGCGGGCGCCGGAACACCAGCAGCGCATCGACGACGAGGTCGTGCGGGTAGTGATCCCATGCGATCTCGGTCGTTTCGAGCGGGGGAAGGTGTGCCGAGAGGACGCGCGCGCAATCCCGGATCAGGTGTGTGGTCTGCCCCATGTGGTGGATATCGGCGACGTTCCACACGACGTAGCCCCCGGGGGCGACGAGTCGTGCACATTGCGCAGCCACCAGGCCGAGCTCGGCCAGGTACCGCGCGTAGTCGCCACCGTCTCGTTCATACGCCATGAGGGGGTCAGACGGATGGTGGGTTGCGGTCATGTATGGAGGTGAGGTGAGCACGAGTGCGACCGACTCGGCAGGGGAGAGGGTCGCGCGCACGAGTCGCTCCACCTCGCGCGCGTCGCCCTCGATCACGCCCGCGTGGGTGGCCCGCGAGCGAAGGGACTCGACGCGCTCCGGGAGCAGCTCGATGCCGAGCGCTCGCCGCCCGAGGGCTTCGGCGCGCGTGAGCGTGGTGCCGAAGCCCGCGAACGGGTCGAGCACGAGCGCGCCCGGGCGTGTGCAGCGCTCAATGATGTGATCCACGATGGCCGGGAGCATGTGCACGTCTTCGTCGGCGCCAGCAGGCCGCGCGGCGAGGAACGCCTCGTGCGTCGCGCTCAGGCGCGCGGCCAGCGGCGAACGCCGCGCCTCGGCGGCGCTCATGGCGTCGTCGCTCTCGTCGCTCTCGTCATCCGGGGAGTGTATCCCGGTGCAGGTGGCCGCGCCGCCTGCGGCAGCCGACGGCAGCGGCACACGCCCTGCGCAACGCCGCGGCAGTCGTCGCGCCTCGGTTGCTGCCGGGTGGCGATCAGGTACCGTGTCTTTGATATTCGCGGGGCCGATCGGCTCATTCGCGACGCAGACGTTCGGAGGCGCGCATGCACCTGAAGAGCCTCACGCTCAAAGGGTTCAAGTCGTTCGCCCAGCCCACGACGTTCGCGTTCGAGACCGGGGTCACCTGCATCGTCGGCCCGAATGGTTCGGGAAAATCCAACGTCGTCGATGCGCTCGCCTGGGTGATGGGCGAGCAGGGCGCGAAGACGCTGCGCGGCGGCAAGATGGAGGACGTCATCTTCGCCGGGACCGCCACCCGTGGGCCGCTCGGCCGCGCGGAGGTGCAACTGACGATCGACAACAGCGACGGCGCGCTGCCCATCGAATACTCCGAGGT
>JAGQTK010000229.1 GCA_020439065.1 Microthrixaceae bacterium | reverse complement strand
CTTGCGGTACTGACCGAACATGTAGCCGATCTCGCGGCCGCCCACGCCGATGTCGCCCGCGGGCACGTCGGTGTGCTCCCCGATGTGGCGATACAGCTCGTTCATGAACGACTGGCAAAAGCGCATGATTTCGCCGTTGCTGCGGCCGTGCGGGTCGAAGTCGCTGCCGCCCTTGGCGCCGCCGATGCCCTGCCCGGTGAGCGCGTTCTTGAAGATCTGCTCGAAGCCGAGGAACTTCATGATCGACAGGTTCACCGAGGAGTGGAAGCGGATGCCGCCCTTGTAGGGGCCGAGCGCCGAGTTGAACTGCACGCGGAAGCCGCGGTTGACGCGCAGGCGGCCGAGGTCGTCGGTCCAGGGCACGCGGAACATGATCTGGCGCTCGGGCTCAACCAGGCGCTCCAGGATCCCGGCCTCAGCGAACTCCGGGTGCCGCTCGATCACCGGTGCGACGGACTCGAGCACCTCGTGCAGGGCCTGGTGGAACTCCGGCTCGTGGGGGTTGCGCAGCAGCGCCTGTGCGTAGACGTCGCGGACCGCGGAGGGAAGCGTCGGCAAAGTGGAGGTGATGGAGGGACGGGCGTCAGACACGGTGGAGCTTTCTGTGGAGCCGGGAAGGATTTCCACACGAGAGACGATTGTGTCATCTAACCTCGCGCGCGATACCGATCCTACCGGCGCAGGCGTCGGGTACTGTACCGCTCCCGGCGGGCAGGGTCCGTCGCGGCAAAGAACATACTGATCAACCGGTGTTTTGCAGGCCGGCGGCGACGCCGTTCACGGTCAGTAACAACAGCCGCCGCAGCTGTGCCGCGGACTCCTCGGTCGCTTCCTGGGCGCCCGTGCCGCGCAGGCCGCGCAGCGCCCGCAGCTGCATCAGCGAGAGGGCGTCGACGTAGGGGCTTCGCATCTTCACGGCGCGCTGCAGCACGGGCTTGTCATCGAGCAGCTCGGCACCGCCGGTGATCGTCGTCACCCACCGGCGCGTGCGGGTCATCTCATCCATCACCAGCTGCGCGAGTGCGTCGCGGTCGCCGAGGGCGAGGTAGCGCCGCGCGATCCGGGCGTCGGTCTTGGCCAGGCTCATCGCGACGTTGTCGATCATCGTGCGAAACAGCGGCCACCCCGCATACGCGGCGCGCAGCCGCTCCGCATCACCGATGGCCTCGAGCGCCGTACCGAGCCCGAACCACCCGGTCAGGTTCACGCGCGCCTGCGTCCATGCGAACACCCAGGGGATGGCGCGAAGGTCCTCGAGCGACTCGAGCGACAGGCCGCGGCGTGCGGGCCGTGAGCCGAGCGCGAGCAGGCCGATCTCCTCCATCGGCGTCACCGTCGCGAACCACTGGGCGAACCCGGGTGCGTGCACGAGCTCGAAGAAGCGGGCGCGGGATGCGGCATCCATCGCCTCGGCCATGGGTGCGAACTCCCGCGCCGCGCTCGCGTTGCGCTGCTCGGTCGAGGGGGCCGAGGCCAGCAGCGTCGCCGAGGCGACCTGCTCGATGTGCCGGCGGGCGATCTCGGGGTCGCCGTACCGGGCGAAGATGACCTCGCCCTGCTCGGTGAGCTTGAATCGGCCGTCGACCGAGTGCGGCGGCTGGGCGAGGATCGCGACGTTCGCGGGGCCGCCGCCGCGGCCGAGCGCACCGCCACGGCCGTGAAAGAGGGTGAGCTCGATGGCGTTCGTGCGCGCCCACGCCGCGATCTTCTCCTGCGCGGCATACAGCGCGAGCGTCGCGGCCACGGGCCCGACGTCCTTCGACGAGTCGCTGTACCCGAGCATCACCTCGAGGCGGCGATCGCCGCGCGCCAGGCGCTTGGCCACCTCGGGGATCTCGAGCATCTCGGCGAGGATGCGCGGCGCGGCCTGCAGATCGGCGAAGGTTTCGAACAGCGGGATCACCGTGAGCTCGGGGGTGCGGATCGCGCCGTGCGCCGCGTGCGCGGCGAGCTCGTACACGGCGGCGAGGTCGGCGGCGGACTGCGTGAACGAGACGATGTAGCGGCCGGCGGCGCGCGGGCCGTGGCGGTGCTGCACGAAGGCGATGGCGCGAAACACGTCCAGCACCTCCAGCGCGAGATCGCTGGATGCCGCACCCCGGGCGAGCTCGGCGAGCACGGTGCGATGCACTTGGGAGTGCTGCCGAACTTCGAGCTCGGTGAGGTGGAACCCGAAGGTCTCGACCTGCCAGATCAGGTGTTGTAGCTCGCCGAACGCGTGCCGCGTCGCGCCACCGTGTCGCAGCGACGCCTGCAGGGTGCGGAGCTCGCCGAGCAGCTCGGCGGCGTCGCGATAGGCGAGGTCGGCGTTGCGGGTGCGGGTGGCGTCGATGCGGCGGGCGATCAGCAGGAGCAGCGCGCGGTGGGGCTCGCCGGGGGAGCGTTGGGCGATCTCGCCCGCCGCGGCCTCGTCTGCCGCGGTCAGTGCGCGCAGCAGCGCCGTCGCTTCGGCATCCAGGGGTGTCGTGTCGGCGCCGAGGGTCAGCGCGCGCCCGATGCGGGATGCCGCGCGCTCGAGCCCGCGCAGGACGTGATCGGCGGCGATCGCCGCCGCCTCGCGGGTGACCTTCGCGGTGACGAACGGGTTGCCGTCGCGATCGCCGCCGATCCACGAGCCGACGCGGATGAACGAGCGGGCCAGGGGCGCGCGGCGGCCGGACTCGCCGCCCTGCAACTCCTCATCCAGGCGGCGATACACCTGCGGCACCGCGGTGAACAGCGTCTCGTCGAACACGGCCATGACGGTGCGCACCTCGTCGACCGGCTCCGGCTTCTCGGCGCGCAGCGGCGCGGTGCGCCAGAGCGTGTCGATCTCTTCGAGCAGGCGCCGGCGGTGGCCGATGGCGACGGGGCCCGTCAGCGCGCCGTCGCACTCGTCGAGGATCTCGCTGATCCTCCGGATCGTGGTC
>JAGQTK010000228.1 GCA_020439065.1 Microthrixaceae bacterium | reverse complement strand
GTTGGAGTCGGCTTCCTTCGCGGTCAGTATGTCTTGGTCCCAGTCGTCATCTTGCAACACCCCTCGGCACCTGCTGGTCCAGCCCACGTCGTCCGCCGGCTTCCGGACGGCGACGTGGTGGAGTTCCGCTTCAACGTCTAGCTCCGTAGGGCCGAAGGCTGGTCGCGACACAGGGCCATCGAGCCCGCGCCAGCGATGGTGCTCGGCGAGTCGAAGCAGCACACGTGTGTCACAGTTGACGTCATGACGGACTTTGTTGGACGCGCGCAATCGTTCGTCGACGTGCGCTATCCGCAGGCGATCGCGGCTTTCCTTGGGGGAAGTGCCGCGTCTGGAGAGGCGACCGAGTCCTCGGACCTGGACATTCTGGTTGTCCTTCCTGATAGGTGGACATCGGTCGGATTCGTCGAGACCACTGAGTGCGACGGGCAAATCGTTGAAGCCTTCGTGTACGGACTCGAGGCGCTTCAATCCTGGATGGCGAAGGGGCGACGTGACGCACGTCCGGTGTTGGATCGCCTGGTTGCAGGAGGCGTGTCGTTGGAAACGGGCGAGGTGGGCCGGTCGATCGCGGCAATCTCGCGCGAGGCCCTGCGTGCCGGCCCTGCACCCATCGACCAAGAAGAGCTGAATCGTCGTCGCTACAGTCTGTCGGCAGTCACAGACGATCTCGTTGACGCGCTGGACCCCGCCATTCGACGTGTTCTGATGGCCGCCGCCTGGAAGGAAGCCGCCGAGCTCGCGCTGCTGTCGAATTCGGGCTGGCTCGGAACCGGCAAGTGGCTGGTGCGAGAGTTGCGTGCACATGGGGACCCCTTTGAGCTGGCCTCGCTAGCTGCCGATGAACCCGCCGATGAGCAGGTGCTGGTGAAGGTGTGCCAGGCCGTCCTTGAGTCGGTTGGCGGCTACTTACAGATTGGGTTTACTCGGGGCGTGAAGCCGAACGACTTGTAACGCCAATGACTCGCCAGATGGCTAACGATAACGTCACCGGCGGAGTTCAGATTTAACGTCTAGTGTTATTGACGGCCTCCGTTATATCATGGGCGCGTGATCAGATCGTTCGGCGACAAGGAGACCGAACGGCTGTGGCGTCGCGAGCGTGTGCGGTCCATCGATCCAAGGATCCACCGGGTCGCACTGCGCAAGCTTCGTCAGGTGGGTTCTGCGGCGGTGCTCGATGACCTTCGCGTCCCGCCCGGCAACCGGCTCGAAGCTCTGAAGGGTGATCGAGCAGGGCAGCACAGCATCAGGATCAACGACCAGTGGCGGATCTGCTTCGTGTGGACCGACGCTGGGCCAGAGGAGGTGGAGATCGTTGACTATCACTGACAAGATCGAGCCGATCCACCCTGGGGAGGTCCTCATGGAGGACTTCATCGAGGGATTCGGGATCACTCAGAACAAGCTCGCCGTGTCTCTCGGCGTCCCGCCTCGGCGGATCAACGAGATCGTCCACGGCAAGCGGGGGATCACCGCGGACACCGCGCTGCGGCTGGCGAAGTACTTCGGCACGTCGGCGGAGTTCTGGATCAATTTGCAGAGCCACTACGAGCTCGACCGTGCCGAGGATCTGGTGGGAGAGCAGATCGCGGCGATCACCCCTTTGCAGGTGGCGTAGCGCGTGCCGGACATTTCTCAGACGCCGTGAGGGGTGAGCGCCTCGGGAGTCGGCTCATGACCAGTGCTGCGCAGTCGATGAAGACGGCCCGTGGCATCGCCTTCGGCTATCTCGGCGGCTGGACTCGGATTTCTGCTGCGGAGCGTTCGATCGATACGTCAGGTCGGCTGAGCGAAGACCTACCCGGGCAACCTTTGCCGATCCTTCCGGTCGAGGTTAAAAGCAGCAACGTAGGCTGCTGTTGAGCCTCAGTACGGCTCTGCGATTCAGAGAAAAGATCATATGAACGCCGTCGAGCTCAGGGGCCGTCTCTTCTGCAGGAGCAACGATGAAGCGGAAATCGTCCTTCGTGAGCTTCCTCGACACCGTGAGCTTTCACGCTCCGAACCAGGGTGTGTTCGTTTTGTCGTCGAGCCTGGGGTTAGCGAAATGTGCGGCTGATCGCGCTGCCAGTCTGGAACAGGGTGATCCACACCAGGAACTTTTGGATTGGACGTAGAGACCATGCGACAAATCCTCGCCACCCTTGGCGTCGCGACCAGGACTGAATCGCCCTGACTTTCGTTCCGTTCTTCAAGCAAGGATGGAACTCGATGAACAGGAAGTATTCGCCGGAGATGCGTGAGCGGGCGTTGCGGATGCTCGCGGAGACGCGGCCGTCGCACCCGACGATGATGAGCGCGGTCCGTCACGTGGCCGGTCTGCTCGGGATGAGCCCCGAGACGCTGCGCCTCTGGCAGCGTCGCTACGAGGTTGACGCGGGCGTGAAGCCCGGGCTCACGACCGATGCGGCGGCGGAGATCAAGCGGCTGGTTGAGCGAGCCCGTGTTGCGGGCGGACGCATTGGCGACACAGACGAGTATCCATTCATGTATCAGCGCCAGTTCGATGATCCTGACGGGTACCACTACTCGCCCTTCTGGATGAAGCCTGAGGTTGAGCCTGTCTCCTGAACCACTTCGCGTCAGCGCGGCCGGATCGTGTGGGCTGCTGCATCCTGCGTTCCCGATGTGAGAAACATCGCTGTGCACTGCCGCTATCGTCGGCAGCATGCCGTTGCACCCCCGTTTTGCCATGCCGAAGCCGGTCCGGATCACCGGCCGGACATCGAGCATCACCAACTCGTTCGTGAACGGGATCATCCCCGTGATCTGGCCGACGGACGCGCAGATCGATGAGGCACTGCGGGTGCTCGGCATGGACGAGGTCGTCTGCGCATATTGCGATGGCGAGGCGACGGAGTAGTTGAGTCCCGCATAGTGGTGTAGCGCGCGGTGGTCTGGCTCGTCGTTCACGACGTAAGCGCGGCCACCGTGTGA
>JAGQTK010000227.1 GCA_020439065.1 Microthrixaceae bacterium | reverse complement strand
TGAGCCCAGCGAGCTACCGAGCTGCTCCACCCCGCGTCACAAGAGATAACGTTACCACCAGAACGCGCTGGTGGCCAATCGGGCGGCTGCGGCATCCCGAACCCGGGCCCCATTGCGGGGGATCCCGCGCCCCGCGAGGATGACAGGCATGGCTGACGAGTCCGAACCGGCGTCGGCACGGCCGGGCGATGGGGGTCGCGCCGAGACGCCGAACGAGCGATACGACCGCAACTGGAGCGAACTGCTGCAGGAGCTGCGCGTGCTGCAGACGGGCACGCAGATTCTCACCGGCTTTCTGCTCGCCATCGCGTTTCAGAGCGGCTTTCCGCAGCTGAGCGAGGGGCAGCGCGTGATGTATCTGGTGCTGGTCGTGCTCTCGGGGATGAGCGCCGTGCTGGCGCTCGCGCCCGTGAGCCTGCACCGCTTCCTCTTCCGACACCACGCGAAGGCGCAGCTGGTCGCGTTCGGGCACATTGTGCTGATCACCGCGCTCGCGACGGTCTCGGTGCTGCTGGTGGGCGTCGTCGCGTTCGTGTTCGACGTCGTGGTGAGCGCCGCCGCAGCCTGGATCGCGGGCGGCGCCCTCGGGGTGCTGATCGTGATCGCGTGGCTGGTCGTGCCGCTCCTCGCGCGCCGCGACGGCCGGCGCGGGAGGGTGCGGGAGGATGCAGCATGAGCGAATCAGACGGCCCCGCGGCGGCGACGAGCACGGTCAGCGTCGCCATCGCGCAGTTCGCCCCGACGAGCGATCGTGCGGCGAATCTCGCCCGCATCAGCGAGATGACGGGGGATGCCGCGGCCCGGGGCGCCGATCTCATCGTGTTCCCCGAGTACTCGAGCTTCTTCGTCTCGCCGCTTGACGCCTCGCTCGCGACGGCCGCCGAGGCGCTTGACCCCGGGCATCCGGGCCCCTTCGTCGTGGCGGTGACCGCGCTGGCCGCGGCGCACGACATCGTCATCGTGGCGGGCATGCTCGAGGCGGTCGGCGATGCGGGCAGGGTGCACAACACCGCGATTGCGGTTTCGGGGGCGGGGGTGCTGGCGTCGGCCCAGAAGCTGCATCTCTACGACGCGTTCGGGCAGCGCGAATCCGATTGGGTGGCGGCCGGGGTGATCGCGCGGCCAGAGACCTTCGAGCTCGGCGGCATGCGTTTCGGGCTGCAGACCTGCTACGACCTGCGCTTCCCTGAGGTCTCGCGGCGTCTGGCGGATGCCGGGGCCGACGTCGCGCTCGTGCCCGCCGAGTGGGTGCGCGGGCCGCTGAAGGAGCAGCAGTGGCAGACCCTGGTCTCGGCGCGCGCGATCGAGAACACGATGTACGTCGTGGCGGCCGACCACCCGCCGCCGATCGGCGTCGGGCACAGCATGATCGTCGACCCGGAGGGGGTCGAGCTGGTCACCGTGGGCGAGGCGACGGATGTCGGGGTCGCCTGGGTCACCCCGCAGCGCATCGCCGACGCGCGTCGGGTCAACCCCGCGCTGTCGCTGCGCCGCTTCGGCGTCGCGCCGCGCTGATCAGGCCTCGGTCGACTCCGCGACCTTCTTCGCGCCGGAGCGCACCTGGAAGGCGAGCACGACGAGCATGAGGCCGAACACGATCGCGTAGACGCCGAGCACCCAGATGAGGCTGAGCACCGCGTCGCCCGGGTTGAGCGCCACGAGCACGATCAGCAGGATGCCGAACAGCACCGAGAGCACCGACGAGACGTAGGCCCACACCTTGCGGCCGCCGTCGGCCATCGCGTGGGCGGCCGGGAAGCCCGCGATGCCGGCGATGAGCGACCAGAACGCGATCAGCCAGAGCACGAAGATCGACGCGACCAGTCCGGCGGCGAACGGGAAGATCACCGCGACCAGACCGGCGAGCACCGAGACGATGCCCTGCGCGAGCAGCCAGCCCCATCCCTTCAGCCGGTCGCGTCCGCGGATCGCCTGCACGATCGCGGCGACGCCGTCGACGATCGCGTAGGCGGCGAAGACGAAGGTGAGCCCCAGCAGGGTGAGCAGGGGGGTCATGATGGCGAACACGCCGAAGACGACGGCGATGATGCCGCGCAGCAGCACCAGCCACCACATCCGTCGGCCGACGGCGGCGAGATCCCCGATGCCGGGAACGCCGGCGGGGGTGGTCGAATCGCTCACGGGAACCTCCAGGTCATCGGGACGCCGCGATCCTATCCGCGGTCGGGCGGGGCGGCGAGGGATGTCGCGAAATCGACGAAGGCGACCTTGCCGGCGGACGTGTCGGTGACATCCATGTCGACGCCTCGCGCCAGCAGCAGGGCGAGCCCGTCGCTGATGCCGTCGAGGCCGTTCGTGTGCGGAGCGGTGAGTGCGGCGCCCGCCGACACCGCCGAGATGAGGGCCGACAGGTGCTGCGAGTCGACGTCGTGCCGCACCATCCCGATCTCCTTCATCGTGTCGATGAACTCGGAACGGATGCCCGCGCCCGGGATGTACACGAAGCCGTGCGTCGCGCGCATGATCGTGTTGAGTCCGTCGCGGTCGGCCAGGTAGAGCGCCGTGGCGAGCGGACGCTCGTAGACGGCGGCGAGGGTGTAGCGGTAGATGCGCGAGAGCAGGCCGCCGAGCGGATCGCGTTCGACGTGGTCGATGATGACGCGGAAGATCGCCGCGTACTCGCGGTTGAGCATCGCCACGAAGAGCTCGTCGAGCGTGCCGAACGCGGTCGTGACGCTCGCCGGGTCGACCCCGAGCCGGCTCGCGATGCGCGACGCAGAGACCGCGTCGAAGCCGTCGTTGACGACCAGGTACTCGGCGGCGTCGAGGATGGCATCCAGGTCGGGTCGACGGTCGTCGGAGGGCAGATCGTCGGGGGATCGATCGGGCACGCTGTCTCGTCTCTGGCGGAGTATCGGATCGTCGTCGACTGCTCGGCGGCGGAGAGTGCTCCCGGCACGCCAAATGTACCGGTCTGTGCAC
>JAGQTK010000226.1 GCA_020439065.1 Microthrixaceae bacterium | reverse complement strand
CCACTGCCGCGATCTCGCTGCTGCTGCGCATCGTCGGTACGCACCTGGGCGCCGCGCTGGGCGAGGGCGCGGCAGTCGCCGCGTCTCGCTCGGACGAGCTCGCCGACCTGAGCGCAGCGGGCCTGCTCGTCGAAGCCGACGGGGCCGAGCGACCCTCGGTCGCCTGGGTGCCCGAAGGCCTCCGCGGCGCGGTTGCGCGCGGCCTGCTCCTGGCGATGGAGCTGCTCACCGCCGACGCATCGAGGGACTGAGCGCTACGCGCCCAGCGGCGGCATGGGCTGCCACGACGTATCGCGGGCCAGCGCGCGACCGTCCTTGACGCCGCGGCGCAGGTTGGACGTGCCGCGCACCGTGCGCTCGACGAACACGAGCCGCACGAGCTCCTTGCCGAACGTCAGCGCCGAGCCGAGGGCGAAGCGCACCGGCTTGTACGCGCCGTTGGCCTTGAAGTAGTGCTTGATGAACGCGCGGTTTCGCATGATGTAGTAGCGGTACGCGTTGCTCGAGGCGTTGAGGTGGCGGATCCCCATATCCCACTGCTTGATCTCGCGCGTGCGGCGCAGCACGAACTCGTCGACGATCACCGCGGTGGTCTGCAGCGAGGCGAGCCAGCCGTAGACCGAGTCGTCCCAGTAGATGAAAAAGCGCGGGTCGGGTAGGCCGATCTTCTCGACGATGTCGCGGTGGATGAACATGCCCTCGAAGCATCCCGAGTTCATGACCCGGTAGCCCGATTCGTCAAAGCCCGCGGGCGCGAATGGAATCGGGATGCCGAGCGGGATCGAGAGCCGGTACTGCCAGTAGAACTCGCTGCCGTCGTAGTCGTAGCGGCGCCCCTGAATGCTCTTGAAACGCGGCGCCCACTTGCCCATGCGGGCGAGGCCGTCGGGGAGCACCTCGACGTCGTCATCCATCAGCCAGATCCAGGTCGAGCCGAGCTCGTAGGCGGCGCGCATGCCCTCGCTGAAGCCACCCGAGCCGCCGGTGTTGGTGTCAAGGCGGCGGTAGACCAGTTCGGTGCCGAGGCGTTCTCGGTAGGACTCGACGACGTCGGTGGTGTCGTCGGAGGACGCGTTGTCGATGACGACGACGTGGCCGGGCTTCGGGTCCATCGCGATGATCGACTCGAGCAGACCGCGCAACAGGTGCGATCGGTTGTAGGTCACGATCGCGATCGTCGCGGAGGCCGGATCGAACGCTTCTGCAGAGGTCATGTGTGGCTACGTTTCGGTACGAGGAGGGCGGGGAAAGGGGTGCTAGCTGCCTGCGGTGAAGGAGCGCTCCCACGCGGCGAGCGAGGTGAACTCGGGCGCGGCAGCACGGTACTGCGCGGAGAGCCGCGGCCATTCCTTGGCAACGCGGCGGTGGAGCCGGATGCTGTCGAGCAGCATGCGGCGGAAGGACTGCCGGTCACGGACGTACACGGTCTTGCCCGAACCGTCGGCGGTCGACACGAGCGCGCTGTCGTATGCGGGCAGGTTCCACCAGGTCGCATCGGCCTTGGCCAGCTCGACATCGGGGCGCGCCCGATCGGCGGGGGTGCCGCCCTGCAGCCAGCCGCGCACGATCGCTTTCACCATGAAGACGCGAAGCCGAAGCCCCGTCGGGTTCCCCTCCTCGCCGCGGCGAGTGAGGGGGAAGACCTGGCGTCCCCGCCGCGAGGCGGGAGTTGGGTCGCCCGCCCGGAAGACGTGTGTTTCGGGGAACTCGGACGCCACGCGCCGCGCATCTGGCAGCGCGGTGGCCAGCCGGGCATGCATGTGCTCCGGACCGCTCAGGAGGTCTCGCAATGCGCGGTGCCGAAGCGTGACCGCGTAGTACTGCATCGAGAGCAAGTGCTTGAGGTCGGCCCGCCGGCTGTGCACGATCAGGCGGCCGCCGTCGGGCTCACGGGAGTGCAGCAGGGCGGCGACGAAACGATTGCGCGCGTGAAAATACGCCTGCCAGTCGATGCTGTCGTCCTTGTCCACCCAGGAGACGTGCCAGAGCGCGACGCCCGGCATCGACACGGTTGGAAACCCGGCGTCTCCGGCGCGGAGGCAGAACTCCGCGTCATCCCACTTGATGAAACCGGGGATCGACAGCCCGACCTCGCGGATCACCTCAGTGGGGATGAGGCACATCCACCAACCGTTGTAGTCGGCGTCAAGGCGCTTGTGCAGCCACGGCGTCTGTCGCAGATTGCTCACGCTGAAATCGTGCGGCAGCTTCTCCTGGAACAGCGCGCGCCACATGAACGGGTCGTTATCGACCACCTCGGCCCACGCATGCAGCTTGGGGCGGTCGAGCAGGTCGAACATGTGCGCGCCGACCAGCGTGGGCCGGCTGGTGTAGCGTCCGAAGGCGATGGCGCGGAGCATGCTCTCCGGCTCGATCTTGACGTCGTCGTCGAGGAGCAGCACGAAGTCGCTCTCAGCGCGCTGCAGGGTCTCGGCCATCGCGCGCGAAAAGCCGCCGGAGCCGCCGAGGTTCGCCTGGGTGAGGACGACGAGCTGGTCGCCCAGCGATGCCGCGACGTCGTCGAAGTCCGGCTGCCCGTCCACGCGGTCGGTGCCCTGGTCGGTCAGGAACACGCGATCGAGGACCGCGAGGACATCAGGGTTCTCGCTGAGTGCCCGCAGCGTCTCGACGCAGTAGGTCGGTTTGTTGAACGTGGTGATGCCGAGCGAGGCCTTGCCCGCGCGCACCGGCTCGGCATCGACCGTCCACTCGCCACCGTTGAATGTCAGCGGCTGCTCGTCAGCCATGATGTCGAACCAGTACCAGCCGCCGTCGCCGAACGTCGTCAGCGGGAGGAGCAACGTGGTCGTTGCGTCGCCCGTCACCTCGCGCGCATCGACGCGCTGCGAAATGCCTTGCCCATTGGAGCGGTACACGAGCACGGTGCCCGGCCCGCTCGTGCGCACATGCAGGGTGACCTCGCGCACGTTCGTCCAGTGCTGCCAGTACGAGG
>JAGQTK010000225.1 GCA_020439065.1 Microthrixaceae bacterium | reverse complement strand
CTGCTTCTGCTTGTCAAAGATCGGCGGCGAGACCTACTTCGACCCGGTGTACCAGGCCAACCCCCTCGTGAACGTGCTCGCCGTCGGCGTGCTGCGCCACGAAGACATCAAGCTCGCCAACGCCACGGGCGCGGGCAACAAGGTCGTGCTGTTCGGTGCTCGCACCGGCGGCGATGGCATTGGCGGCGCATCCATTCTCTCGAGCGCGTCGTTCGACGCCGAGGGGCCCACCAAGCGCCCCGCGGTGCAGGTGGGCGACCCCTTCGCCGAGAAGGTGCTCATCGAGTGCTGCCTCGAGCTGTACCGCGACGACCTCGTCGAGGCGATCCAAGACCTCGGGGCCGCCGGCATCTCGTGCGCGACCAGTGAGCTGGCCGCCAACGGCGGCAGCGGCATGAAGGTCGACCTCGAGAACGTGCTGCTGCGCGACCCCTCGCTCACGCCCGAAGAGATCCTGATGTCGGAATCACAGGAGCGCATGATGGCGATCGTGGCGCCCGAGAAGCTCGAGGCGTTCCTCGCGGTCACGCAGAAGTGGGAGGTCGAGACCAGCGTGCTCGGCGAGGTGACCGGCGACGGCCGCCTCACGATCGACTGGTATGGCGAGCGCATCGTTGACGTCGACCCCTCGACCGTCGCGGTCGACGGCCCGGTCTACGACCGCCCCGTCGCGTACCCGAGCTGGATCGACGCGCTGCAGGCCGACACCGTGGAGGCACTCCCCCGCACCAACGAGCCGGCCGCGCTGCGCGAGCAGTTTGCGGCGCTCGTGTCGAGCCCGAACCAGGCCGACAAGTCGTGGGTGACCAACCAGTACGACTACTACGTCGGCGGCAACACCGCGCTCTCGTTCCCCGATGACGCCGGCATGGTGCGCGTCGACGAGGAGTCGGGCCTCGGCTTCGCCGTCGCGACCGACGCCAACGCCCGCTACTGCGAGCTCGACCCCTACGCGGGCGCACAGCTCGCCCTCGCCGAGGCGTACCGCAACGTCGCCGTGACCGGCGCCGTGCCCGCCGCGGTCACCGACTGCCTGAACTTCGGCAGCCCGGAGAACCCCGAGGTCATGTGGCAGTTCGGGCGCAGCGTCGAGGGCCTCTCGGACGGCTGCCTCGGGCTCGAGATCCCGATCACGGGCGGCAACGTCTCGTTCTACAACCAGACCGGCGACACCCCGATCTTCCCCACCCCCGTCGTGGGCGTGCTCGGCGTCATCGACGACGTCGCCCGGCGCATCCCCTCGGGCTGGCAGGACACGGGCGAGAACATCTACCTGCTCGGCACCACCGCGACCGAGCTCAGCGGCTCGGCATGGGCCGACACCGTGCACGGCCACCTCGGCGGCCTGCCCCCGAAGCTCGACCTCGAGCAGGAGAAGCGCCTCGCGGGGCTGCTCCACGCCGGTGCGCAGCAGTCGTTGCTCTCGAGCGCGCACGACCTCTCTGACGGCGGCCTGGCGCAGGCCCTCGCCGAGGCGGTGCTGCGCTTCGGCGTCGGCGCGCGCGTCTGGCTGCGCGAGATCATGGAGCGCGACGGGGTGGATGCCGCGACCGCGCTGTTCTCCGAATCCACCGGCCGTGTGCTCGTCTCGGTGCCGCGCGAGGACGACGTCCGCTTCCAGGGCCTGTGCGAGGGTCGCGGCTACCCCGTGCTGCGCATCGGGGTGACCGACGCCGCGGCGGGTGAGGGTGCAGCCCTCGACATCCAGGACCTGTTCTCGCTGCCGGTCGACGAGCTGCGGCAGCTCTCGCGCGGCACACTGCCGGCGAACTTCGGCCCCGTCGTCAGCGAAGACGGAGCGAGCGCATGACGCACGACGACGATCTCAGCACGATGAACGAGGCGCGCCAGCGCCGCGTGCGCATCACCGCATGGGTGGTCATCATCGCGCTGATCCTCGGTGGCGGCGGCGCGACGGTGTTCGCCCTGCTGTTCGGCTGACGCCCGCGCACCCCGCCGCGGCGCTGACGGCACCTGCGCGCCGGACTAGCATTGCCACGTGAACCTGTTCGAATTCCTCTCCGCATACTGGTGGCTGGCCTTCCCGCTGATTGGCGCGCTGGCGGGCACCGGGCGCGCATGGCAGAAGGGCTTGGAACGGCGGCACACCCGACGGCTGGAAGTGCTCCGCGTCAAGGGTGAGTTGCGCGCGGCGCAGCTCGCCGCGAAGGAGCAGGGCGCGGCGCGGCGGAGCGCACCGGCTGCCGCGACGGCACCGCCCGCGCAGGCCGGCACCGAACCCGGGCGCCTCGTGCGCCTGTTGGCCGCCCACGATGACATCAACCGGCGCTGGCTCGAGTACGAGCTCGATGTGGCCCGGATCATCGCGTTCCCCACCATGAGCGACGGCCGCGAGCCGCTGACGGCGGCGTTCCTGCGCGCGAAGAAGGTCGCCGACGGCCTCCGGCCGGAATCGGCGCGCGTTCGGCTGGATCCGGCGGCGCTGAACGAATACCGCGACGCGGTGCACGACTACGAGGTGGCATTCGAGATCGCCGAGCAGGATGCCAGGCGGCGCCGCGACACGGGCTTCGACCCCGCCGAGCGCAAGCGGCTCGAGACCGCGCAGCAACTGCTGAGCGTCGCCGTGGACTCGGCCGCCACGCCGGCCGAACGGCAGCTCGCGTATCGCCGCGTGCGGCAGGAGCTCGACGGGCTCATCGCCCTCTCGGACGAGGCGATCGAGGTGCTCGAGTCGAAGGTGTCGCAGGAGCTCACGCGTGGGGATACCCCCGCCGGCGGCGCGGTCTCGAACGCGGAGTCGTCGCCCGTCTGGCCCATCCCGGCACGCGATCCGCGCCCAGGCGGCCCGCCGCGCGACGCCTGAGCCGTTCCCGCAGCCCTTCGCTGAGCCCTTCGCTGAGCCCGCTGGGCCCACTGGGCCCTTCCCTGAGACCCTGACCCCTTCGTGGCATCGTCCGTCGCCGCAACGGGGCGCGCACGCAACGGGGCGCCGCGGCAGATGCCGCGGCG
>JAGQTK010000224.1 GCA_020439065.1 Microthrixaceae bacterium | reverse complement strand
CGTCGAGTCGGTGAGGTCGCGCTGCATGCGCGAGGTGACGAGCGTGGCGGCGAGCGAGTCGAACACGGCGCTGGCCAGCTCGAAGTTCGCCTCGGCGTTCTCGAAGCGGATCGGGTTGATCTTGTGCGGCATGGTCGACGAGCCGGTCGCGCCGGCGACGGGGATCTGCGCGAAGTAGCCGAGCGAGATGTAGGTCCACACATCGGTGGCGAGGTTGTGCAGCACGCGGCCCGCGTGCGAGACGCGGTTGTAGAGCTCGGCCTGCCAGTCGTGCGACTCGATCTGCGTCGTCAGGGGGTTCCACTCCAGCCCGAGCGACTCGACGAAGGCGCGCGAGAGGGCCGGCCAGTCGACGTTCGGCTCGGCGCTGACGTGCGCGGCGAACGTGCCGGTGGCGCCCGAGAACTTGCCGAGGTACTCGGAGGCATCAATCTGGCGCGCGATGCGCTCGAGGCGGTACGCGAACACGCCGAACTCGCGGCCCATCGTGGTCGGCGTGGCCGGCTGACCGTGCGTGCGCGAGAGCATCGGCACGTCGCGCATCTCGAGGGCCATGGCGCGCAGGCGGTCGAGCACCGCGCGGAACTTGGGCAGCCACACCTCGGTGACCGCGCGCTGCACCGTGAGCGCGTACGAGACCGAGTTGATGTCTTCGCTGGTGCACGCGAAGTGGGTGAGCTCGGCGATCGAGTCGAGGCCGAGCGTCGTGAGGCGATCGCGCACGAGGTACTCGACGGCCTTCACATCGTGGCGGGTGATGGCCTCGCGCGCGGCGAGCCAGTCGATCTCGGCCTGACCGAACTCGGTGTAGAGGGCGCGCAGCGCGTGCTTCTGGGCGTCATCGAGCGGCGAGCTGCCGAACAGCGAGTTGTCGGTGAGCACGATCAGCCACTCGACCTCCACTTCGACGCGGGCGCGGTTCAGACCGGCCTCAGAGAGGTGCTCTCCGATGGGCGCGACGACCGAGTGGTAGCGGCCATCGAGGGGACTGAGCGGTTGGCTGGGAAGAGTAGACACGGCAGTCCTCTGCGTCGGGCGACCGTCAGGTCGGCGGGAGGTGGGCCGCCCCGGCACCGCGATCACGCGGAGTGGCGGACGGCCGGTTCCAGTTGCCGGAAAAGCGCCCGGCACGCGCGTTCAATCATACCGAGCACGGCGTCGAACATCGGCTCGTCGCCGTAGTAGGGGTCGGGGATGTCGGGTTCGCCGCGGCTTGCGGCATCGAAGCTCGACAGCAGCACGATCTTGACTGCGTCACCGTCGTGGCGGGCGCACGCGCGCAGCTCCTGGTCGCTGATGCGATCGAGCGCCACCACGAGATCGTTCTGATCGAAGGATGCCGCGGTGAACTGCCGCGCGCGATGCCTCGAGCCGTCGAGCCCTTGGTGCTCCAGCGCGAGCAGGGTGCGTGGGTCGGCGCGCTCGCCGACGTGCCAGTCCTCGGTGCCGGCGCTCGATGAGGCGACGTGGCCCGCGAGCCCCGCGCGCGTGACCAGGGTGCGAAAGACCACATCCGCCATCGGCGAGCGGCAGATGTTTCCCGCACAGACAAACACCACCCGAAACGGCGCGACAGTGCCGCTTCGAGTGGGGGTGGTCATCCACCTATTGTGCACATCCGAGGTGCCGTGCAAAAGTGCCCGCACGGCTGCGGCCCGTGCGCGAAACGGTGTCGAGGGGTGACGGGGGTGGCGGTGCGTGCTGGGCTACGGCGCGGCGGTGCCGGTGCAGTGCCGGGGGCGGTGCCTGGGACGCGGTGCGGGGGCTGCCGGCGGGGGGCAAGTGCGGCGATGCCTGCTGGGCTGCGGCACGGCGGTGCTCCGCGACTGTTCCTCCCCATGCGCCACGCCACCGTGGATGCCGTCGCCGCGCCGGCGCGTCCGCAGGGTGCGCCCCTTGGCCGTGCCGGCCGGCGCATGCTTGCGGGATGCACCGCGAGGGCGAGACGCACACAGGATCCGGCGACGCCGGGCGCACGAGTGAGGCGCTCGGCGCGCAGCACTGGCGGGTGCGCCAGGCGGTCGTGACGCTGGAGCTGCTGCGCGGGGCGCTGGCCTCGACGGCGAGTGAGATGCGCTGGCGATCCCCGGCCGCCGAGCACTTTCACCGCCGCGCCGAGATCCAGCTGTCGAACATCGATGGGCTCATCCGCGCGCTCGAGGAGCTCGACGAGGGCATGCGCCGGGCGCGCCAGCGTCTGCTGGCCCAGGCGGGCGCGGCGGGGTGAGCGATGGCGGATGAGCTTCGAGTGACGCACGGCAGCGTGGTCGAGGTCGACACCGCGCAGCTGTGGGCGGCTGCGGCTGCGATGGCGCACCAGGGCCGCCGCGTGCGCGACGTCGTGGCCGAGGTCGAGGCCGTTCGGCACGCGCTGTGGCAACTGCACGGCGGCGTCGGGTTGGACGTGCACGAGGCCGCGCGCCGCGCTGCCGAACACGCCGAGCGCACGGCCTCGGGGCTCGGGTGGCTCGGCGAACGACTCGCCCGCACCGCCGAGGAGTACGAGCGCACCGAGCTCGCCGCGCGCTGGACGCTTGCCCGCCTGCAGGGCGATGCGCACTCGCGTGCCCTGCTCGAGCAGCGCGCGACCGCGCTGGGCGTGGATGTCGCGACCCTCGACGATGGGCCGGACCTCGGTGCCCGGGCCCGCGCCTGGTGGGAGTTCGCCTCGCAGTACGCGCTCGCGCTGATGAGCAGCCCGCTCGGCCCGGTCGGCGCCGGGGCCTCGGGGGCCGCGCTGTTCGCGTTGCTCACGTTCATCGACACGCTCGATCGCGGCACGGTCTGGCGGGGCGGGGCGCTGCAGGGGCCGGCCAAGCCCGTCAGTGTGCAGCAGCTCGTCGTGCAGGAGGGTGCCGTGCGTGCGCCGCCGCTGCCACCGCTCGCGGCGCCCTCCGCCGCGGCACCCTCGGCCGCAGCATCGCCGGCGGCAGCATCGCCGGCGGCAGCATCGACGGGCACACATCCCACCCCA
>JAGQTK010000223.1 GCA_020439065.1 Microthrixaceae bacterium | reverse complement strand
GCCCTTCTGGCCGATTGCGACGTAGATGCAGCGAACCTGCTTGTTGACGTCGCCCGACTCCCAGTTCGCACGCTGGTTGATGATCGTGTCGATCGCAAGCGCGGTCTTACCGGTCTGGCGGTCGCCGATGATCAGCTGACGCTGGCCGCGGCCGACGGGGATCATGGCGTCGATCGCCTTGACGCCGGTCTGCAGGGGCTCGTGCACGCTCTTGCGCTGCATGACGCCGGGCGCCTGCAGCTCGAGGGCGCGGCGGCCTTCGCTGGCGATGGGGCCGAGGCCGTCGATGGGGTTGCCGAGCGGGTCGACGACGCGGCCGAGGTAGCCGTCACCGACGGGGACCGAGAGCACCTCACCGGTACGGGTCACTTCGGCGCCAGCCTCAATGCCGGCGAAGTCGCCGAGGACGACGACACCGATCTCGTGCTCGTCGAGGTTCAGGGCGAGGCCCAGCGTGCCGTCGGCGAAGGTCACGAGCTCGTTGGCCATGACACCGGGCAGTCCCTCGACGTGAGCGATGCCGTCGGCAGCGTCCACAACGGTGCCGACCTCGGTGGCTGTCGCCGACGCAGGCTCGTAGGCCGCGACAAAGTCTTTCAGCGCATCCCGAATCACATCGGGGCTGATCGATAGTTCTGCCATCATCTTCCTTCTGATTGAAGAACCACTCGGGTTCTGCGCTTAGCGCCCCGCAGGGCGTGCATCTGTGTTAGCCAGCGAGACGCAGGCGGAGGTCATTGAGTCGCGACGCGATGCTCGCGTCGATGACGTCGTCGCCGATCTGCACTCGCAGTCCCCCGACGACGGCGGGGTCGATGACGGTGCTGACCGAGGTGGGTCGACCGTATCGAGCGGACAGCAGCGCGACGAGGCGCTCCCGCTGTGCATCCGACATCGGCGCGGCCGTCGTGACCGTGGCCACGATCTGACCGCGCTGGTCGGCGACGATGCGCGAGGCGTCGGCGAGCAGCTGGTGCACGCGGCGGCCGCGCGGCTGCTGCACGAGCGACGAGACGATCAGCGTGGTCTCGACGCTTGCGCGGCCCGCGAGCAGCGTCTCGACCAGTGCGGCCTTGGCCGTGTTGTCGCCGATCCGAGCGCCGAGCGTGAGCTCGAGCTCGGGGTTTGCGGTCACGACCCGAGCGAACTGGAACAGCTCGCTCTCGACGTCGACGCCGCTGCGCAGCGATGCGATGCTGGCCGCGCGCAGACCGAGCTCTTCGATCGCGCCGAGCAGATCGTTCGGGCTCGACCAGCGCTGGCCGACCACCGTGGTGAGCAGGCCGAGCGTGGTGGCGCCGACCGAGGTGCCAAACGCCGCCCCCGCGAGCTTCGACTTCGCCGAAGCCTCTACTGCGGGGTCGGCGAGCACTGCGGCCAGCTGACGCGAGCTGTCGATGGCTCGCACCGCAGCGAACAGCTCGCGTGCGGTGTCGATGTCGACGGATGCGGTCACCGCGGCCAGTGCCTGAGTACTGGCCGCGAGAGCCTGCGTGGTTGCACTGCCCATTACTTGGCTGCCTTCTCCGATGCCTCGAGCTCTGCGAGGAAGCGGTCGACGACGCTGGCAGCCGTTGCGTCATCCGCGAGGCTCTCGCCGATGACGCCGCCTGCCAGATCCAGCGCGAGCGTGCCCACCTCGCCGCGAAGCGAGACAAGCGCGGCCTGGCGCTCGGCCTCGATCTGCGTGTGCGCGGTGGCCGTGATGCGAGTGGCCTCGCTCGTGGCGGTGTCCTTCGCCTCGGCGACGATCTTCTTGCCGTCCTCGCGGGCGGCCTCGCGGATCGCTCCGGCTTCCTTGCGTGCCTCGGCAAGCTGCGCAGTGTATTCCTCGAGCGCAGCCTCGGCGCGCTTCTGCGCCTCGTCGGCCTTGGCAATGTTGCCTTCGATCGCCTTGGAGCGCTCATCGAGGAGCTTCTGCATCGCGGGCAGGGCTACCTTCCAGAACACAACGAGGATGATGACGAAGCAGACCGCCGACCAGATGATGTCGTACCAGGCTGGGATGAGCGGGTTTGGTGCCTCGCCCTCCGCGGCTGCGAACGTGACAAGAGCGCTGAGCATCCTGTCTCCTTACGTGTTGGAAAGGTCGGTTACGGAGTGGTGCTGGTGAAGATGAAGTACGTCGCGATACCGATGAACGCGAGCGCCTCGGTGAATGCGATACCGATCCACATCAGGACCTGGAGGCGACCGGCGAGCTCGGGCTGGCGAGCGACGCCCTCGATCGTCTTGCCGACGACGATGCCCACACCGATTGCCGGACCGATGGCTGCGAGGCCGTAGCCGACCGTCGCGATGTTGCCGTGAAGGGCCGCAAGAACGGTTGTAGCTTCCACGAGGTGTTTCCTTTCGGTTGTTGGGTGGCGGGGCCGACCCGATTAGTGCTCTTCAGCGACCGCGAGCTGAATGTAGACCGCGGTGAGGAGTGCGAAGACGTAGGCCTGGAGAACTGCGACCAGGATTTCAAACAGGGTGAAGATGAAGCCGAAGGCGAGCGAGCCGACGCCGAGCGCCGACCACCAGCCGCCGAGGCCGAAGAAGAAGAACTGCGTTGCGGCGAAGAACAGCACGAGCAGTAGGTGCCCGACCATCATGTTCATGAGGAGTCGGAGCGTGAGAGTCACCGGGCGGATGACGAAGGTCGAGATGAACTCGATGGGCGTGACGATGATGTAGATCGGCCACGGGACGCCCGCCGGGAAGAGCGAGTTCTTGACGAAGTTCTTCGGGCTCTTCTTGAAGCCCGCGTAGATGAACGTCACGTAGGAGATGACCGCGAGCAGCAGCGGGACCGCGATGATCGAGGTGCCGGCGATGTTCAGGAACGGGATGATGCCCGTCAGGTTCATGAACAGCGTCATGAAGAAGATGGTCGTCAGCAGCGGCAGGAACCGCTTGCCGTCCTTCTTGCCCAGGAGGTCTTCGGCGATGTTGACCCGGACGAAGTCCAGGCCCATCTCGACGAGGCCCTGGAAGCGA
>JAGQTK010000222.1 GCA_020439065.1 Microthrixaceae bacterium | reverse complement strand
TCGCCTCACCCGCAAGCACGATCGAACCGGCGATCAGCACCGCACGGCGTTCGCCCTCGGCCGCCCAGCGGCGCGCCAGCTCCATCGCCTCGTCGGGGGCGGGATGCGCCGACACGGCGATCCCGTGCGCCTCGACAAGATCGGCCAGGGTCTCCGCGTCGCTCGCGCGCGGGGAGGCGGGCTCGGTCGTGAAGACGCGGCTGACGACGGGTGCGAGCGCGTCCACGATGCCGGCGGCGTTCTTGTCGTCGAACACGCCGAGCACCAGGGCCCACTCATCGAAGTCGAAGAACTCGCCGATCGCGGCGGCAAGCGCACGGGCACCGTGCGGGTTGTGCGCGGCATCGACGAGCACCGTCGGGGAGACACCCACCAACTGCAGGCGCCCCGGCGACGTCGCCGTGGCAAGCCCCTCGCTCAGGATGTCGCCGGGGATCGGCTGTGCCCCGCCCCCGATGAAGGATTCGACGGCCGCGATCGCGAGTGCCGCGTTGTGCGCCTGGTGCCGCCCGTACTGCGGGAGGTACTCGTCGGCGTAGCGCGCGGCAAGCCCGCGCACCGTGAGCATCTGGCCGCCGACGGCGAGCACGGCCGATTCGACGGCGAACGCATCGCTCTCGAACGCGATGGACGCGCCGCGCGCGGCGGCGTGCTCGCGCAGCACCGCGGCCGCGGCATCCGTCTGCCGTGCCGACACCACGGCAGCGCCGTCCTTGATGATGCCTGCCTTGACCGCGGCGATCTCGGCGACGGTGCTGCCGAGCCGGTCGGCGTGGTCGATGTCGATGGGCGTGAACACCGCGATATCGCCGTCCGCGGCGTTTGTGGAGTCCCACGCCCCGCCCATGCCGACCTCGAGCACCAGCACGTCGACCGGTGCATCGGCGCAGGCGACGAACGCGAGCGCGGTGAGCACCTCGAAGAACGTGAGCGGCGCCTGCGCGTCGCCCACGAGCTCGGCGTCGACCAGGTGCACGAGCGGCACGAGCTCGTCCCACGCGTCGGCCACGGCGGCGTCGCTGATGGGCGCGCCGTCGATCATGATCCGCTCGGTGAAACGCTCCAGGTGCGGGCTCGTGAACAGCCCGGTGCGCAGATCGTGCGCCCGCAGGAGGCTCTCGATCATGCGGCTGGTGCTGGTCTTGCCGTTGGTTCCGGTGATGTGGATCACCCGGTAGCTGCGCTGAGGGTCGCCCAGCAGCTCCAGGAGGCGCCCGACCCGCTCCATGCGTGGTTCGACCCAGGCCTCGCCCGCCCGCGCGAGCAGCGCTTCGTAGACCGCATCGGCCCGTTGAATATCGTTCACGCCTTCGTCTCCTGCCCGGTGACGCCGTTCACGTCGATGGTCACGACCATGGGTGCCTTCTCAACGCCCAGGGCTCGCACCCCGCTGATGAACACACCGTCGCCGGGATGCTGCAGCGTGTCGATCACCGCGTCGAGGCCCTCGGTCAGCTGCACCGAGATCGCCACGGCCAGCGTCTCTGCCGCGATGAGCGCGGCGTGCTGCTCGAGCGCGCCGATCTGCGCGGGGCCCGCGCTCAACGCGAGGACGATGCGGTCGCTGACCTCCAGGCCGGCGTTCTTTCGGGCTTCCTGCACGACGCGGATCGCGTCGCGCGCCAGGCCTTCGGCTTCGAGCTCGGGCGTGGTGGTGGTGTCGAGCAGCACGAAGCCGCCACCGGGCAGGGTCGCGAGCGCCTCGCCCTCCGGGCGTCCGGTGGTCTCGAGCACGAGCGTGTACTCCCCCGCCTCGAGCGCTAGGCCGCCCGCCGTGACGACGCCGTCGTGCTCGACCCAGTCGCCCTCCTTGGCGGCCTTGATGGCCTGTTGCACCTGCTTGCCCAGGCGCGGTCCGGCCGCGCGGGCGTTGACCGAGAGCCGATGCGTGATGCCGTACTCCGCCGCTTTCGCGTCGTCGAGCTCGATCAGCTCGGTGCCCTTCACGTTGAGCTCCTCGCGCAGGATGTCATCGAACTGCGCCAGCGCCGCGGCGCCTGGCACCACGACGGTGAGGCGGGCCAACGGCAGGCGCACGCGCTTGCCCTCGCGCTTGCGCAGCGCGTTGGCGACGCTCGAGACCTCGCGGACGGCATCCATCGCGGTGCGGATGTCGTGCGCGGGGGCAAACAGCGCGTCGTTCGGCCAATCCGTCAGGTGCACGCTGCGCCCACCGGTCAGGCCCTGCCACACGCGCTCGGTGACGAGCGGGAGCAGCGGCGCCGCGACGCGGGTGAGGGTCTCGAGCACGGTGTACAGCGTGTCGAATGCCTCGGTCGAGCGCGGGTCATCGGTCACCCCGACCCAGAAGCGGTCGCGCGAGCGGCGCACGTACCAGTTGGTCAGCGCCTCGGCGAAGTCGCGCAGGCGCGCGGCGGCGGTGGTCGAGTCGAGCCGCTCGAGGTCGCTCGCGACATCGCGGATCAGATCGCCGGTGAGGGCGAGGATGTAGCGGTCGAGCACGTCCTCCGAATCGGTGCGCCAGGTGGCCTCGTAGCCTTCGCCACCGGGTCCCTTGGCCGCGTTCGCGTAGGTCGAGAAGAAGTACCATGCGTTCCACAGCGGCAGCATGAACTCGCGCACGCCGGCACGAATGCCCTCCTCGGTGACGACCAGGTTGCCGCCGCGCAGCACGCTCGATGACATCAGGAACCAGCGCATCGCGTCCGAGCCGTCGCGGTCGAAGACCTCTGAGACGTTCGGGTAGTTGCCGAGCGATTTCGACATCTTCTGCCCGTCATTGCCGAGCACGGTGCCGTGGCACGAGACGCCGACGAACGCGGGGCGGTCGAACAGGGCGGTCGACAGGGCGTGCATGACGTAGAACCAGCCGCGGGTCTGCGGAATGTATTCGACGATGAAGTCGGCCGGCGAGTGCGCGTCGAACCACTCGTGATTCTCGAACGGGTAGTGCACCTGCGCGAACGGCATCGAACCGGAGTCGAACCACACGTCCAGCACGTCCTCGATGCGACGCATCGTGCTCTGCCT
>JAGQTK010000221.1 GCA_020439065.1 Microthrixaceae bacterium | reverse complement strand
AGCTCGACCGCCCATGGAAGTGATCGTCGGGTTCATCGACGAGCACCGCTGCGAGTTCGGAGTCGAGCCCATCTGCAGGTCGCTGCAGGTGGCTCCGAGCAGCTACTACGCCGCCAAGCGCCGCGAGGTCGCACCCTCGGCGAGAGCGGTTCGTGCCGCAGCCATGATGCAGATCCTCATGGCTCTGTGGGTGCTGAACCGCAAGGTCTACGGGGCGCACAAGCTCTGGCGCGCCGCCCGGCGCGCCGGTCACGACGTGGGCCGTGACCAGGTCGCCCGGTTGATGCGCGAGATGGGCATCGAGGGCATCAGCCGGCGTCGCAAGAAGGTGTTCACCACCATCGCCGACCCGGATGCCACGAGGGCCCCGGACCTGGTGAACCGGAACTTCACCGCGGAGCGCCCCGACGCGTTGTGGGTGACGGACCTCACCTACGTGCCGACGAGATCGGGCATGGCGTACGTGTGTTTCATCGTCGACGCGTTCAGTCGGCGGATCGTCGGCTGGCGGGTCGCGTCGAACATGAAGACCGACATGGTCCTCGACGCGTTGGAGATGGCGAGGCGTTCCCGCGGGAGCCGGCGTCTCGTCGGTCTCGTGACACATGCGGATGCCGGCAGTCAGTTCACCTCTGTGCGTTTCACCGAACGGCTCGAGGAGATCGGCGCCCGACCGTCGATCGGCACCGTCGCGGATTCCTACGACTGCGATGATCCTGGGGTGTTGCTTCGGTCGGCCTGACCCTTGCTATGACCGGCTTCGTGCCCTTGCGTTGACGTGTCGTCCGACCGGAGCAACACCCGACATCGGAAGGCTGCCCGCCAGCCGGACGGGCAGTGACCTCATAGGAGCCTGATCCTCCAGGTCCCGTCGCAGTCCTGTCCTTCCCGCCCGACCGGCGAGCGTCGTTGACCCCTGCGAGGAGACCAACAACATGACCAGCATCGCACTCGGCCGTGGCGACGTCGTCGTCGGTATCGACACCCACAAGGACGAGCACGTCGCGGTCGCGCTCGACGGCCTCGGCGGCCGACTCGGCGAGCTCGCCATCACCGCGAGGCCTGATGGATACGCCGAGTTGCTCGCCTGGGCAGACGAGCTCGGCGCTGTCAGCGCGTTCGGCGTCGAGGGGACTGGGTCCTACGGCAGTGGACTGGCCCGGTTCCTGCGCCGTCACGCTCGCAAGGTGATCGAGGTGAGCCGGCCGCCGCGTAAGGGCGAGCGTCGCATGTCAGGCAAGAGCGATGCGATCGATGCCGAGCACGCCGCTCGAGAGGTGCTTGCCGGCACCGCGACCGCAACACCGAAGCTCGCGGATGGCATCGTCGAGTCGATCCGGCTGGTCAAGATCGCCCGTGATTCAGCGGTGAAAGCACGCTCACAAGCGATGATCACGCTCAAGGCCACCCTTGTCACAGCGCCCGACGAGATGCGCTGCCAGCTCGAACCCCGCAGCGACTTCAAGCTCATCGCGGCATGTGCCGAGCTCGACACGGGCGGTGACGTGGCCGATCCCACCACAGCGATGCGACAGGTGCTCGCGTCGCTAGCGCAGCGGTGGCTCGAGCTACATGCTGAGATCAAGACCCACACCCGGAACCTCGAGGACCTCACTCGTCGGGCGGCCCCCGACCTGGTCGACGCGTTCGGCATCGGGCCCGACACCGCAGCGGAGATGCTCGTCACCGCCGGCGACAACACCGACCGCATCCACTCCGAGGCTGCCCTCGCCAAGCTCTGCGGCGCGTGCCCGATCCCTACCGGGTCAGGCAAGACCAGCGGCCGTCACCGGCTCAACCGAGGCGGCAACCGCCAAGCCAACGCCGCGCTCTACCGCGTCGTCATCGTGCGCATGCGATGGCACCCACCGACCATCGCCTACGTCGAGCGGCGCACCGCCGAAGGCCTCACCAAGAAGGAGATCATCCGCTGCCTGAAGCGCTACGTCACCCGCGAGATCTACCGGCTCCTCCCCGAACCCAGCTCGCCAGCGATCCTCGCGTCCGCCGCGTAGAACCACTTGACATCTATAGGAGCTTCAACGCGCTGGCCGAGACCACCAACGGGCTCTACAAGACCGAGTGCGTCTTCGGGCCCGACGCGCCGAGGCACTGGGACGACGTCGACGAGCTCGAGCTCGCCACGCTCTCGTGGGTCCACTGGTTCAACCACGACCGGCTCCACAGCCACTGCCGCGACGTCCCACCGGCAGAGTTCGAAGCAGAGTTCTACGCTGCCCAACAGACCGACCCCACCGGGGTTGGAATCCAATAGAACGAGCCTCCATCAGACCCAGGGCGGTTCAATCCTGATGTTGGATTTGAGGCGTGTCTGACTTTGCCGCGGAGATCGTGTTGGAAATGAACCAACTCATGGTGTCTCCTCGGGTTCGGGGTTGATGTGGTGCCGGTGGTAGTCGAGCCGGTTCTGTCGGGCTCGTGCGAGGCCTTGCCGGCGTGCCTCGCGGATCTGTTCGCCTCGTCCTTCGTGTTCGTCGTCGGGGGTGACGTAGCCGATCGCTTCGTGGAGTCTCACGCTGTTGTACTCGACGCGGATGCGGGCGAGCTCGGTCTCGAGCAGGACGGGGTTCGTGATGTCTTCGAGGTGGGGCCACTCGCCCTTGATGTGGCCGAAGAAGGTCTCGATCCAGGCCTGGTCGGTCGGGGTGTGGGGCCGTCCTCGGTGCTGGGCGATGGCCATGAGCGCCATGAACGCTCGGGTGTCGGCCGCGGCCATGGGTGGCCCGTTGTCGGACACGGCCAACAGGATCGGCCGGGCCGGGTCGTCGATGGCGAGGTCGAGCCGTTCGTCGGTCAGCAGGTCCAAGAGGTTCTCGGCTTCGAGGGCGGACTCGAATACTGCCTGGACCTGGGTTGCGGACTCTTCGACGGACACGAGGGTGTTTATCCACTTGCGCGACACCATGTCGACGATGGCGAACACGACCCGCTTCGAACGGGTGAAGTGGGTGGCGTCGTAGATCCAGATCCGGTTCGGGACCCC
>JAGQTK010000220.1 GCA_020439065.1 Microthrixaceae bacterium | reverse complement strand
CGACATCCCGACGATGTGCCCGCCGATCGCCTTCGCCATCTGCACCTCGGCGGGGGTCTCGTAGTGCGGTCCGCGGAACTGGCAGTACACGCCCTCGTCGAGCGACGGGTCGACCCCGCGGGCGACGTCGCGCAGGCGCGACGAGTAGAGGTCGGTGAGGTCGATGAAGGTCGCGCCCTCGAGCGGCGAGTCGGCGGTCAGATTGATGTGGTCGGAGATGAGCACGGGCGTTCCGGGCTCCCAGTGCTCCTTGATGCCGCCCGCGCCGTTGGTGAGCACCATGATGCGCGCGCCGGTCGCGGCGGCCGTGCGCACCGAGTGCACCACGCGCCGCACGCCGTGGCCCTCGTAGTAGTGCGTGCGTGCGCCGATCACGAGCGCGTGCCGCCCTGCGGGGTGCGGATGCTGCGAAGCTGGCCGCCGTGCCCCACCAGCGCCGGCTTGCTGAAGCCCGTGACCTCGGTGGCATCGAGCGTGGCGATCGTCTCGCCGATGAGATCTGCGGCCTCGCCCCACCCGCTGCCGAGGGTGAGGGCGATGTCGTGACGCTCGACCCCGGTCAAGCGGGCGATATCCGCGGCGGCCTGCGCGGCGATCTCGAACGGGTCGGCGGCGGGGGCATCGAGCAGGTGCGGTTCGTGCAGCATCCCCCCACTCTATGAACAGCGTGGGCCGCGGGCCAGTCCGTTTCGCGTACGGGCGCGCTCGGCGGCCCCGCGGTGCTCGCACGGTCGCGGGGGGAGCTGGGCTGGGCGAGAATGGATACATGTCTGTTTCGTTCGAACGCACGCAGAGCGTGGCGATTCTCGGTGGCGGTCCTGGTGGGTACGAAGCAGCGCTGGCGGCGGCGCAATTGGGTGCCGATGTCACCCTCATCGAGCGCGCCGGGGTGGGCGGATCCGCGGTGTTGACCGACGTCGTGCCGTCGAAGAGCCTCATCGCCACGGCCGACGCCGCCGTCGCGATCTCGGAGGCGAGCGACCTCGGCGTGCAGTTCTTCGTGCGCGGCGGCGACGGCAGGCCGTCGAAGCCGCAGGTGGCCATCAACCTCGCCGCCGTGAACAAGCGGCTGCTCGCGCTCGCGCGCCAGCAATCCGAAGACATGCGCGCCTCGCTCATCGAAGCGGGCGTGCGCATCATCGCCGGGCACGGTCGCCTCGAGAGCCGCACCGCCGTCGTCGTGTCGACGGGCCCGGGTGGCACCGACTTCGACCGCGTCGAGGCCGACACGCTGGTCGTCTCGGTCGGGGCATCCCCCCGTGAGCTGCCGAATGCGCTGCCCGATGGGGAGCGGATCCTGACGTGGACGCAGCTGTACAACATGTCTGCCGTGCCCGAGCACCTCATCGTCGTCGGCTCCGGCGTCACCGGCGCCGAGTTCGCCTCGGCGTACATGAACCTCGGCGCCAAGGTCACGCTCGTCTCGAGTCGCGATCAGGTGCTGCCCGGCGAGGACGCCGACGGCGCCGCGGTGCTCGAGCGCGTGTTTCAGCGCGGCGGCATGACCCTGCTCTCGAAGGCCCGCGCCGACACGGTCGAGCGCGTGGGTGACGGCGTGCGGGTCACCCTCAGCGACGGCCGCACCATCGAGGGCAGTCACTGCCTGATGGCGGTCGGCTCGATCCCCAACACCGCCGGCCTCGGGCTCGAGGAGGCCGGGGTGCAGCTGACCGAATCGGGGCACATCCGGGTCAACCGCGTCGCCCGCACCTCGGTGCCCAACATCTACGCGGCCGGCGATTGCACGACCTTCGTGCCGCTCGCCTCGGTCGCCTCGATGCAGGGGCGCATGGCGGTCTTCCACGCCATGGGCGACATCGTGATTCCGCTGGATCGCACCCGCATCTCGGCGAACATCTTCACCCAGCCCGAGATCGCCGCCGTCGGGTGGACGGAGCGTGACATCGAGGACGGCGTCATCGAGGGCGTCGTGCACAAGCTCCCGCTCGTGGCGAACGCGCGGGCCAAGATGATGGGCATCAAGGACGGCTTCATCAAGCTGATCGCCCGGCACGGCAGCGGCACCGTGATCGGCGGCGTGATCGTCGCGCCCAAGGCGTCCGAGCTGATCTACCCCCTCGCGATGGCCGTCGAGCGCCGGCTCACGGTCGATCAGGTCGCGCGGGTGTTCGCCGTGTACCCCTCGCTCTCGGCCGGGATCACCGACTCGGCGCGTGCGATGCACGTGGTCGATCCCAACGGCTCGGGCCAGGAAGACTAGCGCGGGCCGCCGAGGCGTCCCACGCTGCCGTGCCCCGCGCCCGGTGGCGGGACGCCTACGAGATCGTCAGCAGCTGGTGGCCCGAGGAGACCGTCGTGCCGGGGGTGGCGTCGACCGTGCCGACCACGCCGTCGCGGTGCGCCTGAATCGGCTGCTCCATCTTCATCGCCTCGAGCACGACGACCAGGTCGCCCTTGACGACGTGCTGGCCCTCCTCGACGGCGACCTTGACGATCGTCGCCTGCATGGGCGCGCGCACCGCCTCGCTCGCTGAGGCCGCAGAGGCGGTGGTGGTGCGTCCGCGGCGCGACGGCGGCGCGACGGCGGGTCGGCCGGAGCGGGTGGATGCCGCGATCACGCGCGTGGGCAGGCTGACGGTGAGGCGCTTGCCAGAGACCTCGACGACGACGGTGTGCCGCGGCTCCGGGGTGCTCGGGGCGGCGAGCTCGCCGTCCCAGGGGTCGATCTCGCCGGTGAACTCGGTCTCGATCCAGCGCGTGTGCACGCCGAAGACGCCGTCCTCGGCGGTGAACGCCGGGTCGCTGACCACGAGGCGGTGGAAGGGCAACACGGTAGGCAGGCCCGAGACCTCGAACTCCTCGAGGGCGCGCTGGCTGCGCTGCAGCGCCTCCTCGCGGTCCTTGCCGGTGACGATGATCTTCGCCAGCAGCGAGTCGAACGCGCCCGAGATCTCGTCGCCGGCCGTCACGCCCGAGTCGAGGCGGATGCCGGGGCCACCGAAGGTCTTGAACACGTGGATCGGGCCGGGCTGCGGGAGGAAACCGCGGCCGGGGTCT
>JAGQTK010000021.1 GCA_020439065.1 Microthrixaceae bacterium | reverse complement strand
CGTCGCCGTCCGTGACGGCGCGCAGGGGATGCTGCGTGCCCGCCAACTTTTCCGCTTCGCTCAGCCCAAACTTCTGCAGTGTCGTGAAATAGATGCCGCCCGTGATCCGCTGGCTCAGCTCATCGCGCAGTTGGGCGCGCTCGCTCACCCGCACGGGATTCTCGGCAAGCAGCAGGCTGCAGTTAAACGTGTCGAACAGCTGCCCGTCGAGTTCGTTGCGGTCGGTGACGACAATCACCGTGGGGTTCTTGAGTTTTGGATGCCGCGACACGATGTTCGTGTACAGCTCCATCTCCATCGACTTGCCCGAGCCCTGGGTGTGCCAGACGACCCCGGCCTTGCCGTTGGTTTCGACCGCCTGAATGGTGCTGCCGACCGCTTTGTTGACCGCAAAGTACTGGTGCGGTTTCGCGATGCGCTTCACGAGCCCCGAAGCGCCCTCATCGAAGGCCGTGAAGTTGCGCGTCAGCTGCAGAAAGCGCTCCTGGTTGTAGAGGCCGTTGAGTGCATCGTCGAGGGGCAGCATGTCGATGCCGTCTTCGATGCGGGGCTGAGCGAGAGGCGCACCGTCGTCGTCGACGTTCCACGGGGCGAAGTGGTTGAGCGGGGTGAACGGTGTGCCGTATTTGGCCTCGATGCCGTCGCTCGCGAGCGTGAAGACGCAGAAGCGGAACGCCATCGGAAACTCGCGCAGGTACGTTTGCAACTGGGCGTGTGCGGGTGCCACGCCGGTTGACGCCGAACCGGCTCGCTTGAGCTCTACAATGCTCAGCGGCATCCCATTGACATACAGCACGATGTCGAACCGGCGGTGCAGCTCACCCTGCCTGATCGTCACCTGGTTGACGGCCAGCCAGTCATTCTGTTCGGGCGCGCCGAGCAGGCGGATGCGCGGATTTTGCTCGGCCCCGTCGCTGTCGATGTAGCTGAGGGGGTAGCCGCCCACGAGGTATTCGTGCACGCGGTGGTTCTCGGTGATCGCATCGAGCGATTTCGGTGCGGCGATCTCAGCGAGGGCCTGCTGCAGGTAACTCACCGGCACCTCTGGGTTGAGGCGCCGCATCGCTTCGAGCAGGCGGCCGCGGATGAGAAGCTCGTCCCACGCCTCGCGCTCGCCGGTGCCGGGCGCGATCTTCTCGCCCTCCATGGGCTGCCACCCGAGGGGCTCGGCGAGCGTGTCGAGTGCGGCGTTCTCCCAGTCAGCTTCTGAAATGCCGGTCATGTTCCCTCCGCGGAACCGTCAGCTTTCGAAATCTCGGATGGGGGAGCATCGTTGGTGCGCTGAAGCCGGCTTGCGATCTTTCCTGCGAGCCGCCCGGTCGACATCCGGGCATTCTCGAGGGTCTCATTCCCGAAGCGGCCCGCAGTCTGGAGGCCGTCCTTGCCTGCGCCAACCACGCCATCGCGCACGTCTGCGGCCGCGACCGACCATCGCCTGGCTTCCAGTGCGGCACGCTCATCGGCGACACCGAGGATTGCGTGGAGGTCACCCACACCCGCTGCCACCTCGTTACTCGCGTGCACCACGACCTTCGCTGATATCGGGTTCAAGAGCACCTTCGCATTCGCTCGACTCGCGGCCGCGTCCATGCGAGAGACCAGCTGACTTGTAGCCGTTGCGATGAGCTCGCGCCGGCGCTGCCGTGCCGTTTGCAGCCCGATGCGATGCTTGTCGAGTTCGTCGGGTGCTGCGTCGAGCACGCGATCAAGTTCCAACACACCCATGGCCTCTTGTAGTTGGAAGCAACGAGCAAGCACAGCGAGCCACTCCACGGTCGTGTCCTGTGCTTGCTTCGATAGCTCGGCGAGTTCCCCTACCTTCGTCTCGCGTTCGAGCTCGTCGGCAAGGGCGTCGAGCTGTCGCAAAGCATATGCCTGGGTGCGCGCGATGGTCGCGGCCGATGCCTGCACCTTCGACCACGTCACCTCCGACACCCTTCCGACTTCTGCGCGAACAACCATCGACTCATCGAGCATCAGCTCGACCCCGATCATGTCGGCGAACACAGCATCTTTCTGGGCTCGGAGGATGTCGTCGATCTTGGCGTCGATCTTCGCGAGGTACTCGGTGATCTCTTCCATCGTTTGCTGCATCGCATACTGCGCCATGATGCCGCCGACACCGGCGAGGAACGCGGGATTGGTCAACATCGCGCCCGGCTTGGCCACGAACTGCAGGTTCTTCCCGAACTGGCCCTTTGCTCCACGCGTTGTGGCTTGGACGAACTTGCCGCCCGAGCGCTGCACGAGGTTCGAAGTGTGCGCGACGCGCGCCGACTCCTCGGTGAGTTTCATCCACCGACCGGTATGCGCCGACACTTCTGACGCCGTTTGTACGGCCGAACCGCCGCGCGCTACTGCCTGGTTGAGCGGCCGCAAATCGAGCTGGCGTGACGGCATTCCCGTTGCTGCGATGAACCGTTCAACGGCGGCTGGCTCACCGAAGATCACCAGACCATCGCCGTCGCTGACGAGTTCGACCTCGCGGCCGGTCGCCGCAGTTGCCGCTTTAACGTGTTCGGACTCGTGGGTCATCTCTTGTCGCCCCCTATGGTTTCACCGGCAGCAGCCGCCAGCTGATGGTGCGCGCTATTCATGTTCATTTTGCACGTTGGATGGCACGGGTGACCGACGTCACGGTCGTGCCTGGTCGAGCAGCCTACGCAGCCCGTCTTCACTGACGATCGGGATGCCGTAGTTGCGGGCCTTCTTCGCTTTGCCCGACAGGGAGTCGGGGTCGGCGGCGACAACGAGCGTGACCTTCTTCGTGACGGTCGGATGCGGCCTGAAGCCGCGTGCCAGCAAGTCTGCTTCCCACGCTGAACGGGCGCGTGCCATATCGCCCGTCAGTACGATCACGTCACCTGGTCTGAGGGCGAACGAGGCCTGCGCGACCGCACTGAGCTCAGTGGGTCGTTCCGCGTCGACGGCAGCTTTGACCTCGGCCTCGCTCAGTTGGAGGAGCGTCCCAACGCGGCGAAGGTCTGCTATCTCGTTGTCGGTCAAGACATCGTCCGCCCACGCCCGGCGTTCGAGTTCGATGAAGTAATCGCGATGGATTGACGCGACTGAGTCGCGGGTCAGCCCGAGCATCGCTGCCGCTTCCGCGAGCTGGGCGCCCTCAGACACCGAAATGTGCCCGTCAAGCAAGCAGCGATCAAGTAGCGCGAGGTACTGCGTGGCCGCTCCGTCGGCCTCTTCGTTGACCGTCCCGGCCGAGATGCGCTCCAGAAAGCTTGGCGGTTCGGCCGATACGTCGATGCGAGGCTGCCACGGCACCCCTGTGCGCGGGCCCGTTGGATACACGAACAGTTGGCCGGCTTGCGACGTGCGCGCCCAGAATTCGTCCCAACCAGGCCAGGTGGCACTTGACTGCCGGTATGACGACAGCAATTGCGCGGCCGCGTGCGCGTCGTCGCCGGCAGTGTGAGCACGCGCGAGTTCGATGCCGTGCCGCTCGCAAGCGCGCGCGAGCGAAGCGCGCGGCCCGAGTCCAAAGTTGGTGCCGAGACGCATCGTGCAAAGGTGCGGGGTGTTGCCGGTGATTGCGGTGCCGGTGCGCTCGAACTCCGCGTGCAAGAAACGCAGATCGAACGACGCATTGTGCGCCACGAACACGCGGCCTTGCAACAGTTCAGCGAACTCGCCAGCGACGTCGGAGAAGGTCGGTGCATTCAGGATCTCTGAGCTGCGGATGCCGTGAATGTGTTGCGGCCCGAGATCGCGCTCTGGGTTGACGAGCGTCTCCCAACGGCCGGTGATCTCGCCATCATCACTGACGTGCGTGATCCCGATCTCGACCACACGGTGATGATGGGAAGGCAGGATGCCCGTGGTTTCGAAGTCGACGACGGCGAATGCCATCAAGCACCTGCCTCCGCGACCATCGGGTTCGGGGCATGGCGGTCGAGCTCGCCGGACATGAGCCGAGGGAACAACCGGGTCACTGCGCGAACTCGAACGTGACCGTGGCGTCGGGGTCGATCGCTGTGACGATTCCCTTGTAGAAGTGGCGAGTCTGAGACTTCAGAAGTTCGTCGCTCTTGGTGAGGTACGCGGCCTCTACTTCAGGGTTGAACAGTTCGTTGATCATGGCGACTTTGTCGATCTCGGGGGTTGTCCAGCTCAGCAGATCGTTGTTCTCGGCCGCGATTGCGTAGTTCTGATTGTCAAGTCCGATCACAATGAAGGGAGGGATGGTGATGAGGAAGGAGCCGTCTGCGAGTTCTTCGATGGCAACCTCATCAGCTTTGATGCCGATCTTGGCATCAAAGCTGTAGCGAAGAAACGCTGCGCGCGAGTTTGGGATTGTCAGGAAGAGGACCTGACCGGCCTCAGTCCTGCGCTCCTGGAGGCCCTCGATGCTGAGGCTTACCAGTGCAACCTCCTCAATTCCAGTGACAGCCGTCACCACCTGCGTGTTCTTGTCTGGGACTACGCCCACCCAGTTAAGGATGGGCGGATTGAAGAGGAAGATTGCTCCCGCAGCGAGCACCGCGCCAACGACAAGGGTTGACAGGGAGATCAGCAAAGTCTTCAGCATCGGTTCTCTCTCGATTCGTTGGTAAGACGCATGCAGCGAGGGCTGCGGCGTCCGCGTCGTGGACGCGGAACTTGCGGGGCATGAGCGTGGGGAGCAGCGGGTCGCGGGTCGCGGTAAGGGTGCGGTTTTCGATCGCAGTTGAGTCCACCATATTGATGCCAGCGGTAGCCCCCATCGCGAAAGTCACCCCATGGTTAGCCCAGTGGACGACGATTTCGACTCAGGTTCGCTCAGACTGCCCTCTGACAGAAGGTAGTCATTCACTCGCTCGAGCACTTCGCGAGTTGCGGCTACGAGCTCTGGCTTGACCGCCTGGCCCTTCTCATCCAGCAGCCCGGCCTTGGCTCCACGCGGGTCGAGAGGCTTGTCTCGGATGTCAGCAGCTGGAATCATCTCGACTCCGTACGACGGAAACTTCGTTCGAAGACGGACAGCTGTTTCTGGCTTGTCATTGTCGAGAAGTGCAACCACTCGGCTGAACCCTAATTGCTGGAGAATTGTCAAGATGTGCTGGACGCTGTCAGCACTTCCAGCGCCCCATCCGAACAGCGACCCAGCCGGGTGAATCCCGAGCTGATCGAAAATGCGCGGAAGGAGGGCGACATCCTCCTGGCCTTCGGTGACGATCAGCCCGTCGTCCAAAAACAGGGCCTCTGTCGCCTCTGTGCCGAGCACGTGAGGGTTACGCCACCCGCCCCTGGCTTTCTTGATCCTGTCAACGGACTCCCTCTCCAGCTGCGAGATGCGAGACCCCTCGTCAACCTTGTGAACGCGCGCAATCTCGGCGCCTTGCTCGACGTCATCCCATCTGACGAGCGATGGCGCATGGGTAAAAAGAACGATCTGGCGATCTGACGCGAACTCGGAGAATATGCGGCCGAGCTTGCGCGTCAGCTGAGGGTGCAGCGAGAGTTCGGGTTCATCGATAACGAGGAGGGTTTCGCGCTCCGAGTCATAGAGCGCATTCACGATGAAGAGAAGGCTGATGATTCCGTCTCCAAGTCCTTCGCTCGTGTGGCTGCCACCTTCGCTCGTAGCCAGCTTCAGATAGTACGACTGGCCGTGCAGCCCCTCCGAGAGGTCGATGGTCCAGTCCAGTCGATATCCGAGCACGCGTTCCATCAGGTCGTCGAACTTCGATTTCTTAGCCGGATCGCGGTGAACATCGAACAGTCGTCCCGTGAACTGCGAGAGCGGATCGTTCTGACGAGAACGCGTGAAGTCACCGTTCGCCGTCATCCAATCGCGCGCATCGGTCGGCATTTTGCCAAAGCTCGCCTGGAAGTAGCGACGCGATGGGACAGGCACAATCTCTGGGAGTCGAAAGGCATCGTTCTGCCCAACCCAATTCACGCGCGATTCACTGCCGTCACGCGCGACGGTAGACAACGTAGCCGAGGAGTGGTCTGTTCGAGAGAGTTCAATTTTCACGCCGCCAGCAAGTCGATTCCGCCGACCCTCCGAGAAAGATACGCCTTCGCTTGTTTTCAGTGATCGCGCGAGCGCGTCGAATGACTCCCAGATCGTCGACTTGCCCGCGTTGTTTGCACCGACAACGATCGTCAAGCCGCTTCCAGGCCGTCCGTTTGGCTTTGCCAACCGGAGAGTGCCTTCGTCTCGGAATCCGCGCAAACCGCGAACCTTGATCGAATCACTGCGGACGATCTCAGAGAATTCCACGGGCATAGGTTCCTTCTTCACCCGACGGGACCAGGCTTCGCGTCGCGTCATTTGTTTGACTCGTCGGAGGCGTCTGAACAGTCCTCCTGATAGTTCCCTTGCTGTGATGGGTGAAGCCCGCGTGTATATGTCGGCGTCCTGTGCCGAGAGAATGAACGGGGAACGGCCAAGGGCACGATCGGCGCTTGTCCACAGCAGCCCGAACGAGCCGCCCGACTGAGAGTCATCGGCTGAGAGCCAGGACACGTTGAAGAGGAAAGAGTCTTCTGCTGAGTACGTCATCAACGGCGTGGGCTCTTGGACGATGCCCAGCCGGTGTGAGGACGTGCCGGATTCGATCGCGAGCAAGAGATCGACAGATGCTGAACCGCTCAGGCGATGAGGCTGCTGGGTCATCGAGTCTCCCCAGAACGGCACCAACTTGTCGTTCAAGCCTGTGATGGCAATCTGGAGTTCCTTGACTGCAACACCGCGCCTTGCGGTGAAGCTCAAGATTTGCGTAGGAGCAAGTTGCTGTACCGAACGGACCTGAACAGGGAGGACATGTCGCGCGAACGAGCCAGTCATGTTCGTCGTTCGACGCACTGACACGCACGGTCAAGAACGCGGTGACGGTGCGACTGCAGGATGCCGGTGGTCCCGCAGCCGACGGCACTGAACGCCATCATGCACCTGCTTCCGAGGCTAGCTGCTCCGCATCGCGGACTCGGAGCTTGCCGGACATGAGCTGGGGGAGGAGAGCGTCGCGGGCCTCGGCGAGGATGCGATTCTCGGTTTCGAAGGCTGACTCGACCTCGATCAACGAGCGGAGCTGGGGACCCAGCCTTGACTGCTGGTCCTGACTGGGGAGGCGAATCTCCAGCCTGCCGAGCTCAACCCGGCTGAGTTCGGTCTGGCCGGTACTGCCCTCAGCCAGCGCTTCAATCTGTGATTCCATCGCAAGCAAGCCCTGGCCAAAGACAGTCACGTCATGGAGCGCCGGATCGGCCCGAACGATCGTGATGTGGGAATCGACGGTCGCCGTTTCGGAGACCGTCCACCTCGCCACGCGACCGAGGGTTCCTTGCCCGGTGGAGTTTACGAGGATGTCCCCGGTCTGGAGAGTTTTCTCTGGCCGCGTCCGCGTCAGCAATGTGCGGCGAGCCTGCGTCAGCGAGACACGCCTGTCGCGGACGCACTTTTGGTTCAGTACCAGCATTGTGCTGTCGGTGGACTCGGAGTAGTTGGGCGTGATTCCACGGGCAACGAAAGTGGTTGCGTCGGAAATCGTCACGGCGCTTGAACCTGCGCGAATACTGGCAGCGAACTCGGTTGCGGCGAGTGCGGCGGATCGGGAGACGAGGGTGGTGTTGGCGGCGATCTTGTCGTCGAGTGCGCCCAGGACCTCGGCGATTGCCTGTTGCTCTGCTAACGCTGGCGTGGGCACTCGAAGCTTGGCGAGCTCACTCAGCCTGATCCCGGCCGCGGCCACTTGCTCGACGATCGTCTCCACGGTTCGTCGACCCGCTGGAGACCGAAAGTAGTAGAAGAGGTACTCAGGGCTCGCGAGCGAACGATCCACTCGTGCTCGAATTATCGAGCTTTCCCATGTGGTCGGTTCACCTACAGCGCCGATGATGGCACACTTGCCGGCGCCTTCGAGGGTGAGCGACCGCCGTGCAAACATTAGGTCGCCGACAGCGAGGTACGCCCGTTCGTCTGACGCTGAGGGCGGTGTCACCCGTGTCATCTCGATATCCGGAACTCGCGGGTGGCGGAAGAGTTCCCCCATGTTGAGCATGCGTACGCCGTGTCCGCGTGTAGAAGCGGGGATCGTGAATCCACTTCTCAGCGGAGTGGCGAGCAGGTCACCGAACGCGGTACTCACGAGATCCTCCCCAGTTGCTCCCGCACAACCTCGGCCAAACGAGCCGACTCAGCGAACTGCGCCTCCAGCTCAGCGCGCAACCGCGCAAGCTTCTCCTCGATCGGCTCGCCGTCGTCTTCGACCTCCGCCGCACCGACGTAGCGGCCAGGCGTCAGTGCATAGTCGGCGGCCTTGATCTCGGCGAGGGAAGCCGAATAGCAGAAGCCAGGGATGTCCGCGTACGTAGGCGAGGGGGCAGTGGGCGATACGTCGCCTTCGGCGACTCCTTCACCACCTGCGGGAGGGAAAGCGATGGCGGCGGCATCCGATTCGATGCCACGCCAGGCGTGGAAGGTGCCCGCGATCCGGGCGATGTCTTCGTCGGAGAGTGCGCGCTCGGCGCGGTCGACCATGTGGCCGAGGTTGCGTGCGTCGATGAAGAGCACCTCGCCGGCGCGTGCGCCCTTGTCTTTGGCGAAGAACCACACGCACACGGGAATACCGGTCGAGCGGAACAGCTGCGTCGGCAGCGCAACCATGCACGAGACGAGGTCGGCCTCGACGATCTCGGCACGAATCTGGCCCTCGCCACCCGAGTTTGACGACATCGAACCGTTTGCCATCACGACGCCGGCCGTGCCGCCGGGGGCGAGCTTCGAGAGAATGTGCTGGATCCACGCGTAGTTCGCGTTGCCCGCGGGCGGCACGCCGTACTTCCACCGGGGGTCTGACTCGTTGCGTGCCCAGTCCTTGATGTTGAACGGCGGGTTGGCCATCACGAAGTCGGCCTGCAACTCGGGGTGCAGGTCGCGCGCGAACGTGTCACCCCAACGCGGCCCGAGGTTGCCCGAGAGTCCGTGAATCACGAGATTCATCTTCGCCATGCGCCAGGTGCGCTCGTTGAGCTCCTGCCCGTAGACGGCGATGTCAGAGCCTTCGCCCTCGTGCGCCTCGAGAAACTTCTCGGCCTGCACGAACATGCCACCCGACCCGCAGGCCGGGTCATACACACGTCCGTGCGTCGGCTGCAGCAGTTCGACGAGCACGCGCACAACCCCGGCGGGCGTGTAGAACTCACCGCCCCGCTTGCCCTCGGCTGCGGCGAACTTCTCGAGGAAGTACTCGTAGACCTCACCCAGCAGGTCGCGCGCTCGCCGCCCCGAGGCCCCCGACTGCCCTTGGCCAGCAAACCGCGCCGAGTTGAGCAGGTCGATCAGCTCGCCGAGGCGCCGCTGGTCGACGCTGTCGCGATTGAAGATGCGGGGGAGTGTGCCCGTGAGCTGCGGATTCGTCTGCATGACGGCATCCATCGCCTCATCGATCAGCACACCGATCGTGCGCTCGCCGTCGCCCGTGCCCTTGGCGTGCTCGGCGAGGAACGACCACCGGGCGCTCGCGGGCACCCAGAACACCCCGCGACCGGTGTACTCGTCGGTGTCGTCGATCAGCTCGGCGATCTGCGCCTCGTCGTAGTCGTCGGCCGCCAGCTCGGCGCGAATCTGCGCGCGGCGCTCGTCGAAGGCATCGGAGACGTACTTGAGAAAGACGAGCCCGAGGATCACGTCTTTGTACTGGGAGGCATCCATCGAGCCACGCAGCTTGTCGGCTGCCTTCCAGAGCGTGTCTTTCAGCTCTTTCATCGTGGATGGAGCCTGCGGGGAGGCCTTCGGTGCGCGTGCCATGGTGCCCTTCATTGAGAATCGGATGCCGCAGCGGCGGCGTGATCGGTCAGTGTCACGGTGCCGGCAACGACGCCGGCCGTGAGGAGTTCGGCATATGTGTCGAGTGCCGCAAGCTGGCGGGTGACGCGCTCGCGGTGGGCGGCGATGCCGGCGAGCGCTTCGCGAAGCCGCGTGGAGACATGCGGGGCGACTCGGCGCAGACGCCATCGGCGCCACGAGCCGGGGCCACCGGGGGAGCGCGCGATGTCGGCCGCGACGAGCTCGGGTACGAGGCCGCCCGGGTCTGCCGGATCGATGCGCAGCACACGGGCCGGGTGGGCAACAACTTTTGAGCCGTCGGGGTCGACCCACGCCCCTGGTGTTGGCGCAGTGCGGAACACCACGTCGCCGGGCATGGTCAGGCGCGCCGATGGGTGGCGTGCGGCGAAGAGGAGGGGATCGACGCGGCGGCTGCCGATGCGCGCTGGGTGCGCGAGGTCATCGGCCCCGACCACGGCGAGCCCAGAGTCGGCGTATGCGTCAGCGCTGACGCGCGTGCCCGGGAGCATGCGCACGTGCCGCTCGGCGATCAGCGTTTCGAGATCTGCGGCCGGAAGAGTGGGGCCCGGCGCCGCGGTCGGCGCCACGCCTGGTGCATCGCTGCCGAGCAGCGCACGCGCTTGGTCGATGCGCGCGGGCAGGTCTCGTGTTGACGACGCCACGGCCCGTGGCGCGCTCCCGATCACGAGGGCGCCACGAGACGCGAGGAGCGATGAGGTGCGCGCAAGCCGAGTGAACCGGAAGGCGTGCGCTCGCACGTCGAAGGCGCTGCCCATCGCGGCGAGCACATCGCTTGTGAGATCTGCGCGGGTCGCCTCGGTCAGCGGCGCTTCGGTGAGGTCAGCGATGGCGGTGAAGCGATCCGCAATGGGCACGTCACCCGTCTCGCGGCCAAGCACCCAGATGGCCAAAGCCTCGCGTGGGGCCGAGGTCACCAGCCCTGCAGGGAGCTTTGCGACTGCCCGGATTCGGCCCGAACGCAAGATGTCGGTGCGCTCCAGGTCGTCCGCTGGCCCGAGGGAGTCGGTGAGTACCGCCGCTGGGGCGATGATGAGGGCACGGTCGCGATCGTGCATGGTCAGGGCCAACTCATTCACGGAGCGGAGGATGGCGGACGTCGCCGTGAGCGTTGACGTCGGTGCGCGCATCACGTACAGGCGCGCGGCAGTGGCCGACGGCCGTGGCGCGGGGAGCGGCATCCCATCGCAGAGCAGTCGACGGCGGATGCCGCGGCCCTCGCTGGGAGGCACGACGAGCTCGACCTGGTCGCCGGTGTGCGCGAGGAGTTCACCCGCGAGCGCGGGGCTGATGCCGCTGTGCAGGACGAGCTCTGTGGTGTGCTCGCCAACGAGGGCTGCGGCGAGTGACGTCAACAGCGCCTGCGCCTCGAGTGCCAACGGGCCGGTCGATCCGGCAGACGCCGCCGTTGCTGCGTGGCGCTGCTCGAGAAGCCGGGACGCTTGCAACGGCGAGTACGCGGCATCGGCGAGCAGATCCGCCCAGCGTGCCCACTCGGGGCTGATGGCCGCGAGTTCGGGCAGAAGGCAGGTGTGACCAGGATCGACGGCCGTTGCTCGTTGCTCTCGCTCAGCCGCTGGGGCGTCGCCAACGGGTTCTCCGGAGGCTGCGCGAAGGGCGAGCAAGGCGTCGACGGCCGCGAGGTGCGAGGCATCTGCGACGTCGAAATCGAGCGGTGTGGCGGCCGCGGCCGCGTCGGCTACGGCATCCGGATTGTTGCCGTGCGCGGTGCGCGCCAGCCAGTGCGCCACCGCCGTCGCGTCGAAGAGCGGGCGGCCACCGCTGGTGGTCACGCTCTGCGGGAACGGGTCGGCGGATGTCGCGAAACGCGCGCGCCACATGGATGCCACGGGTCGCTGCACATCGGCCAGCCGGGCGACGCCGGTCAGGTCGATGAGGAGCGGAGCATTCGAAGGCATGACGCAACCGTACTCGCGCTCGCCGCGATGCGCGCAAACTTGGCGATAAGTAGGGTTATCAGTCGCCTTCATCCGTGTGGCTCGGGGCGCGACTGATCATGTGTTCGGCGACGTTTATCGCTACCGCAGGCGGGGCGTAGTGGGGGGATTCCCCGCCTGCGGGTCAACATTCTTCTCTTGATCGGAGCACGATATGCACAACAACGCGTCACTGACCGAGACCGCCTCGAGCGTCAAAACGAAAGCCCCGTGGTACAAGCGGAAGGGCATCGTGATTCCGCTCGCGGTGATCGGCGGCATCATCGTGGTCAGTGGGGTTGCGAGCGCCGCCGGCGGTGGTGGTGACAGGGACCGCGAGGTCGTCGCCGACCAGCCCGCCGTGTCGCAACTCGTCGAGGAGGAAGCCGCTGTGGTCACGGTCGAGGTGCCAGACCTCGTGGGGATGACCGGCGCAGATGCGCAGGAGGCGCTCGCAGCCTTGGGGCTGAAAGCCGACGCGGGCGGCGATGACCTGGCGATGCCGGTGATCGCTCAGGGCACTGGTGCCGGCACGCAGGCGGCGGAAGGCTCGACCGTGCGGCTCACGCTTCAGGAGAAGCCGAAGCTCACCCTCGCGCAGGAGAACGCGGTGCGCTCGGCTTCGCAGTACCTGGACGTCATGCCGTTCAGTCGCGCCGGGCTCATCAATCAGCTGACGAGCGAGTATGGCTCGGGCTTTGCCCCAGAGGACGCTGAGTTTGCCGTCGCAACCCTCGAGCAGGCCGGGAAGGTCGACTGGAACGCGGAGGCCGCCGAGGCGGCGAAGTCATATCTTGATGTGATGGCGTTCAGCCGTGATGGGTTGTTCGAGCAACTGACGAGCTCGTACGGCGCCGGGTTTACACCGGAGCAGGCAGAGGCTGGGTTGGCGGCGGTTGGCTACTGAGCGGGCGCCGCGTGACGGGGCGAGGGGCCGCTGAATTCTCGGCGCAGCTCCTCGCCTTCGCGCAGCCGGTGGGCTTGGCTGCCGAATGATGCACGGCCAAGAAGGTCAGAAGCCGCCTCCATCCACCGAAGCCGACCGCCGTGCGAAGTTGGCGAACTGTGCAGCCAAGAGGTCGGGGGAGGGCCGCGCGTTTCGATTGCTTGGGAGACGGATCGTGCGCCCATGCATCTCTTGCAGTCCGTGGCGCAGCATCGGGCCGTCGACCTCGTCGAGTAGCTGCGCGTTGATGCGAATCTCATACTCGGGAGTCACCGCCATGAGCGACCTGTCGTAGGCAGCGTGGTGCAGCTTGCACATGGCGAGCCCGTTCGTGACGTCGGCGATGCCACGCTCATCTGCGTCCGGCACGATGTGCGCAGCATCCAGGAGCTCGCTGTGCTTGAGATTGCACACCGTGCACGCGCCGTCGTAGGCATGCAAGACGCGGGCCCGAAAGACGGGCTGGTGGAGGCGAGTCTTCACGATCGACGCTGCGTATCGGCGCTGTATGTCTGTGTAGCTGAGTGAGAGCGGATCACCGAGGATGCCCAGCCCTGGATCAAGCGGGAACCGTACGTGCCGCCGCACAGGATCGTTCTCAGCGATCACGATCGGATAGTACGGCAGGTAGAAGCCTTCGCGCACCGCACGAAAATACACCAGCGGGTCGCCGTTGGCCCATGCTCGCACGAGCTTCGTATTGTCGCCGCCGTCGCCGGCGCGATAGTCGTACGTGACCCATCCCGACTCGTCTTCGGAGTCTTGGTAGGGGTTCTTCTTCCACCCGGTCATGATCGACAGCGTTGATGAGAGCTGGATCGGGTTGCGGATGCCTTTACCGCGATCAAGTAGCGGGATTCGTACACCGCCGTACTCATATGAACTCAGAACGGCACGGCTGAGTTCGTAGCCACCGTGGTCGATCATGCGCTCGTCAAGCCAGCGGAACACGTCTTCGCGGATCGCGAGCTCTTCGGTGCGGCTGAACATCATGAGCTCAGTGTGCCGGAGTTGGCGAGCGCGACGCGTATTGATGGCGGTCGACTCGCAAGTGCATCCGCCAGGGCGGCGTACGTCAGCCCCTGCGCTCCCAGTCGCCCGAACCCTCGGGGCGAACCCAGTGCTGGCGGGGCTCGCTCGGCTCCAGGGCGGTATCGGTGAGCCACAGGGTGGCATCCGGGCCCCAGCCGCCGATGACGGAGGCGTACTCGTCGTCGATCTCGATGAGTGTGGTTGCCGCACAGAGGTAGGCGAAGGTCGTGAGGTGCACGGCATCCCAACTCAGCGCGACGCGGGGCCAATCGGGGATGAGCCAGCGGCCGTCGCGGCCGGTCACGCGAAACCAGTCGTGCCGGCGTGATGCGGTCACTTCGAGTGGGAACGCCCGGCACAGCTTGGCCCAATCCAAGGCCGAGGCGATCTCGAGCACGCGGACACTGCTGCCACCGCGGATGGGAACGACGGTTGCGACGTCGAGGCCGGCGTCGTCTTCGACGAGTTCGAGGGCGTCTGCCGCGTGCCTGCGCGTGCTGAGCAGCGCGCTGGGGGCCGACCACCACGCGCCCGACCACATCGCCCGCGGGTCGCGCGGCCGCTCGCGAGCGGCGCGTGCCTCGTCGTCGTGTTGCGCCTGGCTCCAGGCAGCGAGCAGGGCCGTCGCGTCGGTGGGGAGGGGCGCGGCCTCCGACCCGGTCTGCCAGAGGGCAGTCCACTGCGCGGCGGTGTACCCAGCGCGCCAGGTGGTGCCACCTGGCGAGGCGAGGAGCGCCTCGGCGAGCGGAACAAGTGCCTCGCGCATTTCCGGCACCGCGCAGACGACGTCGCGCCCATCGGGTGGTTGCCAGTACATGGCGGCGCCGACACTGGCGCGCAGCCCGGCACGCACCTGTGCATCGTCGATCGCGTGCACCTCGGTGGCAGCGATGAGCGCAGTGGCATCGGCGACCGTGAAATCCGGTGGGATGTGCTCGCCGGCGCCGGCGCCGGCGCCGGCGTTGGCGCTGCCGTCGCCGTCGCTGCCGTCGCTGAAGGTCAGGAGGGTAGAGCCCTCGGGCGCCGCCTCGTGCGCGAGCCAGAACATGACCTCCCAGAGCACGGGGTTGGCGGCCATCGCGTACTCCAGGCAGAGCCTGCGGCCGCGCGGGCCGGCGAGGAGGGCGGCCGCGTCGGCCGTCATGCCCGTACCGTCGTGGTTCACCGTCACGCGTTCGCCGTCACGTCCGCACCGTCATGCCCTCACCCTGGCAGACGGGAGGGTGTGGCGGCCACTCGGGCAGCGGGCAGATCAACTCTCGGGATCGAACTGGAACGCCCGCAGCTCCTGCTCGCAGCGGCACGCGGCGGCGATCCTCGCGGCCCAGGTCACCGCGTCCTCGTAACTGGGGAGCTCGAGGACGGTGTATCCACCCTCGATCTGCCTGGTCTGCGGATACGTGCCCTCGGTGATGGCGCCGGTCGCGGAGACCTTCATCGGCGCGATCGCCTCGTTGATGCCGCCGCCGAACACCGAGACACCCGCCTCTTTGGCCTCGCGCACCACCGCGTGCGAGGCGTCGACGACGGCCTGGAACTCGCCCTCCGGGATCACCATCGCCGAACTCGGAAACGAGATCAGGTACTTCGTCATGGCCTGGCTCCTTCGGTGCATCGAGCGGTCGGTGCGGCAATTCTCGCAAACGCGGGGTGCGGCATCCACCCCTGGAATGCAGAAAGGGCCCCGGGATGACCGACGCCCTTGCTCTGCGCGCAGGCTCACTTCACGACGGTGATCCCCGTCGCAGCGGCGGCCTCGCTGAGCGAGCCGAGGTTGGTGACATTGGTGAACCCGGCGTCCTCCATCATCGCCACAGCCTGGCCCGAGCGATTGCCCGAACGGCAGTAGACGACGTACTCGGCATTCGGGTCGAGCGACGGCAGCGCGGCGGCGAAGTCGCCACCGGTGAGGTCGAGCAGCTCGGCGCCCTCGAGGTGCCCGTCGGCGTACTCGTCGGGCGTGCGCACGTCGACAATCACGGTCTCGGCGGTGACGACAACCGACGCTCCGGCGTTCGCGTCGGGGTCAGTGGACGAGCCCGAGGGGGTCGAGCAAGCCGCGAGCGAGACGGCGAGCGCGAGCGCGCCCGCGGCGGCGAGGATGCTGCGAATCATCGTTGCGTGTCAGCTCAGCAGCTGCAGCGGTCGGCCTGTGCAACGCCCGCGAGCGCCTGCTCGACGTGCTCGCCGCAGCCCTCCCAGGTGGGCTTTCCGCAGTTCTGGCAGGTGATCTTTGCGCACATGGTGCGTCCTTTCGGTGGTGAATCGGTTGGGTGATGGATGCCGCGGCCCGGCGTGGTGCTGCGGCCCGAGGCGGTGTGTGGGTCAAGGGTTCGGTGTGAGCCGAACTGCCGCAAATCTACGCGGCGATGCTGGGGCGACGGTGTGGAGTCGCGGGGTGTCGAGGGGGAGGGGTGCGCGAGGTGCGCCCCGCTCAGCGCCCGAACAGCTTCGCGAAGAACCCGCCGCGCTCGGCGCGCGACGCGGCGATCTCGCTCGCGCTGTGCGAGCCACCGCACCATTGGGCGGCCGGTACCGTGCGGCGCACGGCGGCCACGTGCTCACCGCACCCGGCCCAGGTGGTCTTCTGGCATACCTTGCAGGTTGTCGCTCGGCACATGCGGGACTCCTCAATCGCTGTTCGAAAATACCCCTGGGGTATTCGTTGTTAATACCCTAGGGGGTATCAGCAGTGCCGCGCAAGTTTGTGCGAGCGCGGATGCGCCGGATGGGCGTTCGCGCCTCGCGGCCAGGCGCCACCAGCCCGGCCCGGCACCCGGCCGGCCCCGCCCGGCGCCCCGGCCTGGCGCCCCGCCTGCTACGTTGTGGCTTCGACGAACCGCCATTGGAGCAACCATGACGTTACGTGTGCGCAGTGTCGCGCTATCCATCCTCACCGTCGGCGTGCTGGCCCTCGCGGCCTGCGCCGCCGAGCCCGCGCCGCAGGAGCCGCCAGCCGGGCAGAGCCAGGGGCAGGCGCAGGGCGCCGATGCCGAGCGCGAGGCCGAACGTGCAGCCGAAAGCCCCGAAGCAGCGCCGCCACTGGTCGCCGCCGTGCAGGAGGAGGATTGCGGCTGGGCAAGCCCTAAGCGTGTCGCGGCGGCCGACGTGCCGAGCGGCACCGGGGGCGACCTCGAGGTCGTGATCGTCGGGGCGTGGCAGCACACCCACTTCGACACCGGCGCCGGCTACGAGCCCGTGGGCGAGGGCACCGATGTGCGGTACGTGTTCCCCTCCACCGAGCGGATTCTGTATTGCCAGGACGTCGAAGGCGCGACCTCGCAGGCGCAGAACGCCGCGAACATCACGCTCGACGGCACCGAGATCGTGCTGCCCGCCCCGGCCAGCGGCTACGCCGTCGTCGCGTGGGACGCGAACACGATGGTGTGGCTGAATCACCGCGACGGCTCGCACTACCTGCTGCAGCGCCGCTGACGGCACGGCACGGCGGGCGCGGGCCGAGCCGGGTCGAGCCGAGCCGGCGCCGCCCGCCGGTGCACCGCACGCCGGCCGTACGCCGCAGCCCGCCGAAACACCGCACCGCGAGCGCCGTGCCCAAGAAACAGGGATGCCCCCGCCAAACGCTGGCGGGGGCATCCCTTTCGAAACGAGCCGAATGCTACGAAGCGGCCTGTGCCTTCTTGGCGCGGCGAACCTGGTGCAGGATCGGCTCGGTGTAGCCGTTGGGCTGCTTGGCGCCCTCGATGACGAGGCTGCGCGCGGCGTTCCAGGCCAGGCCCGGGCCGTCCTCGCCGATGAGCGCCTCGTAGGAGGCGTCGCCGGCGTTCTGGCCGTCGACGACCGGCGCCATGCGGCGCAGG
>JAGQTK010000219.1 GCA_020439065.1 Microthrixaceae bacterium | reverse complement strand
GTCGACGAACCGCCAGTCACCGAACGCGCGGGTCGGGCGCTGCTCGTCGACCTCGTCGTCGACGGCGAGATCGTCGCGCTGGATGCTCGCGGGCGGCCGAGCTTCGGGCGGCTGCAGCAGCGGATGAACCTCAGCAAGCCACGAGAGATCGCGCGCCTGGCCGAATCCGTCCCCGTGTGGCTCTACCTCTTCGATGTGCTCGAAATCGAAGGTGACGACCTCACGGGCCTCCCCCTCCGCGCGCGGCGCGTGCGCCTCGACGCGCTCGCCGGCGGGCCCGGGCTCTCGCCGCGCGTCATCGTGCCGCCCGTGTTCGACGATATCGAGGCCACGCTCGAGGCCAGCCGCGAGCACGGCCTCGAGGGGGTCATGGTGAAAGACCCGCGCTCGCGCTACCGCCCCGGCGAGCGCAGCGCGCAGTGGCTGAAACTGAAGCTCACCCACACGCAGGCCGTGGTGATCGGCGGCGTGCGCCCCGGCCGCGGCGAACGCACGGGCCGCATCGGCTCCCTGCTGCTCGGCGTGCCCGGACCGGCCGGGCTCGAGTACGTGGGGCGCGTGGGCACGGGCTTCACCGATGCAGCGCTGCAGGCGCTGGGCGCGGCGCTCGCGCCGCTCGGGCGGGAGACAAGCCCGTTCGTGGCAGTGCCGCCGGCCGAGGCGGCCACCGCGCACTGGGTGCGCCCGAGTCTTGTCGGCGAGGTCGAGTTCGCCGAGTGGACGGAGGGCGGCGTCCTCCGTCAGGCGCGCTGGCGCGGGCTGCGCCCGGACACCGCGCCCGCTGACGTGGTGCGCGAACCGTAGGCGGTGTCGGTCCCCGCGACCGAGGCTACGCGTGCCACGCTCGGACACCACGCTCGCGTCCGAGGCTAGGCGTGCCGCGCCCGGACACGGCGCCCGCGACCGACGCTAGGCGTGCCGCGCCCGGACACCACGCTCGCGACCGAGGCTAGGCGTGCCGCGCCCGGACACAGCGCCCGCGACCGAGGCTACGCGTGCCGCGCCTGGTCGGGTTCGGTGAAGCCCGCCGGCTCGAGTTGGAAGGTCGAATGCTCGACGTCGAAGTGCTCGGCGAGACACTCCTGCAGCTCCTCGAGCAGCGCCGCCGCCCGGCCCTCCGCGAGCATCTCGGGATCGACGACGACGTGTGCGGTGAAGACGGGGGCGCCGCGGGTGAGCTGCCAGACGTGGATGTCGTGCGCGTCGACCACACCGTCGGTGCGGAGGATGTGCTCACGAATCTCGCGCACATGCACATCGCGCGGGGCGGACTGCGCGAGCACCGAGAACACCTCGCGCAGCAGACCGAAGGCCCGCGGGATGATGAACACCGCGATGGCGAGCGAGGCGATCGCGTCCGCCGGCATCCACCCCGTCGTGATGATCACGATGGCGGCGACGATGACCGTCCCGGAGCCGATCATGTCGCCCATCACCTCGAGGTAGGCGCCGCGAACGTTCATGTTGTGCTTCTGCGCGGCGGAGAGCAGCCAGAGCGCCACCGCATTCGCGACGAGGCCGACGACGGCCACGATGAGCATCAGCCCACCCTGCACCTCCGCATCCGCGGGCTCGACGAGCCGCCGAACCCCCTCGATACCGACGACGACGGCCAACACGATCAGGATCAGCGCGTTGATCAGCGCACCGAAGACCTCGGCCCGCTGATAGCCGTAGGTGCGACGCTCGTTGGCCGGGCGCAACGCGACCGAGCTGGCGATCAGCGCCACGATGAGTGCGGCCACATCGGTGAACATGTGCCCGGCATCGGCGAGCAGGGCGAGCGAGCCGGTGAGGATCGCCCCGACGATCTGCACGAGCAGGACGATCGAGGTGATGCCGATCGAGATCGCGAGCAGGCGGCGATTGCCGCCGCCGCGGATGCCTGCACTGTGATCGTGCCCGTGAGACATTGCCACCCTCTCCGTGTCGTGGCGCTGCGGCGCCCTACAAACCGCCCAACAGCGGCATGAGTACGCCGAAGGCCCGCGCGCGGTGGCTCTCGGCATTCTTGCGAGCGGGATCCCACTGCGCCACCGAGTACTCGTGCCCGGGTTCTTGGCCGTCCGGCACGAAGATCGGGTCGTAGCCGAACCCGCCCTCGCCGGAGGCCGCGTGTGCGAGGCGTCCGGGCCAGCGGCCCTCGACGACGTGTTCGATGGCCGAGGCGCCGTCGGCCCCGGGCACGACCAGCGCGATGGTCGAGACGAACGTCGCGCCGCGATGCGGGTCCGCCACGTCGCGCAGTTGGTCCAGCAGCAGCTCGAGGTTGGCCCGCGCGTCCTTCTTCTGCCCGGCCCAGTACGCCGAGAACACCCCAGGCGACCCACCGAGCACATCCACGCAGATCCCCGAGTCGTCGGCGAGCGCCGGCAGGCCCGTGTGCGCCGCCGCCGCCCTGGCCTTGATCAGCGCGTTCTCGGCGAACGTCACGCCGTCCTCGACGGGCTCGGGCCCGTCGTATCCGATCACCCGCAGCTCCGGGTGCTCTGCCGCGATGATCTGGTGAAACTCGGCGACCTTGTGCGGGTTGTGCGTGGCGAGCACGATCTCGTGGGTGGCCGCGGCATCCACGGCGCCACTCATGCGTTCGCCCCGTTCGCGGCGGCTCCGCCCTGGCCGGCGGCGCCCTCGCTCGCAGCACTCTCGTCCGCTGCGAGCGCGGCGAGCTGGAGATCCCGCAGCGCGTTGGTGCCGGCAAGACCGAGATCAAGCAGTGCGTCGAGCTCGCGTCGGTCGAAGGGCGCGCCCTCGGCGGTGCCCTGCACCTCGACGAACAGGCCGCGCCCGGTGGCCACGATGTTCATGTCGGTCTCGGCGCGCACGTCCTCGACGTAGGCCAGATCGAGCAGGGGCTCGCCGTCGACGATGCCGACCGAGACCGCCGAGACCGAGTCGAACAGCGGCACGGCCTTCTTGGCGATGAAGCCCTTGGCACGGCCCCACTCGATCGCGTCGGCGAGCGCGACGTAGGCGCCGGTGATCGCCGCCGTGCGCGTACCACCATCAGCCTGCAACACGTCG
>JAGQTK010000218.1 GCA_020439065.1 Microthrixaceae bacterium | reverse complement strand
CCATCGCGTACGACCCCGCCTACGGCTACGAGCTCGCGCACATCGTCCGCGCGGGACTCGACCGGATGTACGGCGGCGAGCACCCCGACCCGAACGTCATGTACTACATCACCGTCTACAACGAGCCGATGGTGCAGCCCGCCGAGCCCGAGCATGTCGACGCCGAGGGCATCGTGCGCGGCATCCACCGCATCAGTGTCGGCGACGGCCCGGCGGGTGCACCGCGCGCCAACCTGTTCGCCTCCGGCGTCGGCGTCGCCTGGGCCCTCGAGGCCCAGCAGCTGCTGCGCGACGATTGGGGCGTGGCAGCCGATGTCTGGTCGGTCACCTCGTGGACCGAGCTGCGCCGCGACGGCCTCGCCGCCGACGAGCACAACTTCCTGCACCCCGAGGCGGAGCCGCGCGTCGCGTACCTGACGCAGAAGCTTCGGGATGCCGCGGGCCCGGTCGTCGCTGTCGGCGACTGGATGCACGCGGTGGCCGATCAGATCCGCCCCTGGGTGCCCCAGCGTTTCGCGACGCTCGGAGCCGACGGCTACGGCTTCAGCGACACTCGAGCCGCGGCGCGCCGGTTCTTCAAGATCGACGGACCGTCGATCGCCGTGCGCGCACTCGAGGCGCTGGCAGCCGAGGGGCTCGTCCCGGCCGCGCACCCCTCAGCGGCGATCGAGAAGTACCGGCTGCACGATGTCAACGCAGGCACCAGCGGCAACGCAGGCGGGGAGAGCTGAACCGGATGGCACCGACGACGAACGGCGAAGGCAGCGCCGGCAAACGCGAAACCCTCGCCTGGCTGCGCCGCATCTCGGGTGATCTCGCGACGGCGACCACCACGCGGCTTGAAGAGACGCTCCCCTGGTACTCCGAGATGCCGCCGGGGCGCCGCTCCGCCGTGGGTCTCGTCGCGCAGGCCGGCATCACCTCCTTCATCTCGTGGTTCGAGAACCCGTCGTCGACGCCGTGGATCGCTGCCGACGTGTTTGCCGCGGCGCCGCGCGAGCTGCTTCGCAGCGTCAGCCTGCAGCAGACGCTGCAACTGATCCGCGTGACGGTCCAGGTCACGGAGGAGCGCGTCGCCGGGCGCAGCGAGCACCTGCGCGAGGCGATCCTGCTCTACTCGCGCGATGTCGCGTTCGCCGCAGCCGATGTCTACGCGCGCGCTGCCGAGGCCCGCGGTCTCTGGGATGCGCGGTTGGAGGCGCTCGTTGTCGACTCGATCCTCACCGGCGAGGCCGACGAGCAGCTTCCCAGCCGCATCGCCGCGCTCGGCTGGCACGGACACGGCGAGGTCAGCGTGCTCGTGGGCACCACGCCCGCGCAGCTCGACGTCGACCATCTGCGCCGCACGGCTCGCAAGTTGCATGCTGATGTGCTGATCGGGGTGCAGGGCTCACGGCTGGTGCTCGTGATCGGCCGCGCCGAGCTGCCGCGGGGCGAGGGCGAGGAATCGCCCGAGCCGGAGCTCTCGTTCTATGACCTCGCGGTGCGCCTGGAACCGGGTTTCGGCGCAGGCCACCTCGTGCTCGGTCCCACGGTCAGCGCGCTGGTCGAGGCCGGGCAGAGCGCACGCGCGGCGCTCGCCGGGTTCGCGGTCGCGCGCTCATGGCGGCACGCGCCGCGCCCGGTCGAGGCCGACGACCTCCTCCCCGAGCGCGCGCTCGCCGGCGATCCGCTTGCCAAGGCCGCGCTGGTCGAGCGGATCTTCCGCCCCCTGCAAGCGCACTCCTCCGACCTCGTCACCACGCTGTGGACCTACCTCGACAGCGGGCGCTCGCTCGAGGCGACGGCGCGCGAGCTGTTCGTGCACCCGAATACGGTGCGGTATCGGCTCAAACGCGTCAGCGAGGTCATCGGGTGGGATGCCACCGGTGCGCGCGAAGCGCTCATCCTGCAGTCCGCGCTCATCCTGGGTTCCGTGGCCGGGCCCGACGCGGCGCGCCGCAGACCCGGAACTCTATCGACACCAAACAAACGTCATTCGTATTCTTCGTAGGACTCTGCCACATCCTGACGCATGCGCGTTGGCAAACTGGTGAGATGATCGTCGTCGCCTGCCCCGGACAGGGGTCGCAAACCCCTGGATTCCTCTCCCCTTGGCTCGAACTCGATGGTGTTCGCGAGCTCCTCGAAGCGTATTCCGATGCCGCCAAGGTCGACCTGATCGCGCACGGCACCGTCTCCGACGCCGACACGATCCGCGACACGAGCATCGCCCAGCCCCTCATCGTCGCCGCCAGCCTGCTCGCATGGCATGCGCTGGGCGACGCGCGCACCGGTGCCGGCGGGCTCGCCGGTCACTCCGTGGGTGAGATCGCAGCCGTCGCCGCGGCGGGCGTCATCGACGCCGCCGACGCGATGTCATTCGTCGGCATCCGCGGCACCGCAATGGCGGAGGCCGCAGCCCTGGTCGAGACCGGCATGAGCGCCGTCATCGGCGGCGTCGAGGCCGACGTGCTCGCACGCCTCGCCGAGCTCGACCTTACCCCGGCAAACTACAACGGCGGCGGGCAGATCGTCGCCGCCGGCGCGCTGCCTGCCCTCGCCGAGCTTGCGGCCGACGCACCGCGCGGCACGCGCGTGATTCCGCTCCAGGTCGCGGGCGCTTTCCACACCCGCTTCATGGAGCCCGCGCGCCCGGCGCTGGCTGCCGCGGTGGCAACGCTCGTCGCCGGCGGCAAGGTGGCCGATCCCGCACTTCCGCTGTGGACCAACAGCGACGGCACCACCGTGGCATCCGGAGCCCGCTCGCTCGAGCTGCTCGTCGGCCAGGTTGCCGCGCCCGTGCGCTGGGACCTGTGCATGCAGGGCTTCTCGGACGCCGGTATCACCGGACTTGTCGAACTGACCCCAGGAGGCACGCTCGTCGGCCTCGCCAAACGAGCGCTTCGCGGCGTCCCGTCGGTGGCCGTGAAGACGCCCGACGACCTCGACGCAGCGATCGCACTCCTCACCGATGCGCCAAAGGATGCCTCATGACCGCTCCCTCCCACCCCACGCTCCGCCAGGCCAAGGGTGCCGCGCACACGCGCATCCTCTC
>JAGQTK010000217.1 GCA_020439065.1 Microthrixaceae bacterium | reverse complement strand
CCTCGCCGAATTCGATGCGCTGTTCGACCACGCGATGTCTGATGAGATCAGCTCGTGGCGGCTCGAACCGGACGGCACCTGGGTGCGCCACGCGCGCGCCGCCGACGGCACGCCGCTGCGCGACCTGCAGGATCTCGCCATGACCGAGGTCGTGCGCCGACGCCGCCGCAGGATCGCCCGATGAGCGACACCGCCGTCTACGCGGCGGGCGCCGTGCTCTGGCGGGTGATCGACGGCAAGCCGCTGGTGCTCGTCATCCACCGCACCGCATACGCCGATGTCACGCTGCCCAAGGGCAAGGTCGACCCCGGCGAAACCCTCGCCGAGACCGCCGTGCGGGAGGTGTACGAGGAGACGGGCATCTCCGTCGCCCTCGGCGTGCCGGTGGGCGTCTCGCGCTACCAACTGCCCGGCAAGCGCCAGAAGATCGTCCACTACTGGGCCGCCGAGGCCAAGGAGAAGGCGATTCGCGCCTCCCAGTTCGTGCCGAACAAAGAGATCGCGGCACTCGAATGGGTCAGCATCAAGCGCGCGCGCCAGTACCTCTCGTACCCCGTGGATGTCGAGATCCTCGAGAACTTCGCGAGCCTCGTCGCCTCGGGCGTGCTGCGCACGTTCCCCATCATCGCGCTGCGTCACGCCAAGGCCGCGAGCCGCTTCGATTGGGACGGCGAGGATGCCTCGCGCCCGCTGACCACCCGCGGTGCCCGCCAGGCCGCCGCCATCGCCGGCCCCCTGCGCGCGTTCGGCGTGAAGAAAATCATCAGCAGCACCGCGGTGCGCTGCGTCACCACCGTCACGCCGCTCGCCGTCGCGCTCGCCCGTCCGATCACGCGCACCGACGCGATCAGTCAGGATGCCTGGGAGGCGGGCACGGCCGACGTGCGTGGCGTCGTCGGCGCCCGCGTGCGGGCCGGCAAGCCCGCCGTGCTGTGCAGCCACGGCCCGGTGCTGCCCGACATCCTCACCGAGATCGCGCTCGCGACCGGCACCCTGCGCGGTTCGTACCTCGGCAGCGCTGCGGCGCTCGAGCCGGCCTCGTTCTCGGTCGTGCATCTGTCGGCATCCAACCCGGGATCGGGGATCGTGACGATCGAAACGCACGCGGCGCCGGCCTGACGGCCCGCGGCTTTCGCCGCCTGTTCACCTTCCGTTCACTCACGTTCTGCACACTTGTCATGCGTCGCTCTTAGGTTCAGGGCGTGCCCGCACCAAGGGCCCGATCACCCCGACACCTGCATCGAACGGATTCCCAGTGAACTTCTCTCGCATCACCCGCGTTGCCGCCCTCGGCGCCGTCGCAGCCCTTGCGCTCACCGCTTGCGCGGCCAACGAAGGCGCCCCCGACGCCACCGGCACCCCCGAGGGCCCCACGACCTCGCTCACCGGCACGCTCGTCGGCGCCGGCGCCTCCTCGCAGCAGGTCGCCATCCAGACCTGGACCGCCGGCTTCCAGCAGGCAAACCCCGACGTCACGGTCGACTACGACCCCGCCGGCTCCGGCACGGGGCGCGAGTCGTTCCAGCAGGGCGCGATCTCGTTCGCCGGCTCGGACCGCGCGTTCAAGCTCGACGAGATCACCGCCGGCGGCTTCGGCGCCTGCACCGAGGACTCGGGCATCATCGAGCTGCCCGCCTACATCTCGCCCATCGCGATCGTCTTCAACCTCGATGGCGTCGAGTCGCTGAACATGGATGCCGCCACCATCGCAGGCATCTTCGCGGGCACGATCACCAACTGGAACGACGCAGCGATCGCCGCGGCGAACCCCGACGCGAAGCTGCCCGACCTGGCGATCTCGCCCGTGCACCGCTCCGACAAGTCGGGCACCACCGGCAACTTCACCGACTACCTCGCCGCCGCAGCGGGCGATGTCTGGACGCACGGCTCGGTCGAGGAGTGGCCCGTCCAGTCGGGTGAGGCCGCGCAGGGCACCTCGGGCGTCGTCGCGGCCGTCAAGGGCGGCCAGGGCACGATCGGCTACGCCGACGCGTCGCAGGCGGGCACGCTCGGCACCATCGCGGTCGGCGTCGGCGACGAGTTCGTCCCGTACTCGCCCGAGGCAGCAGCCGCGGTTGTCGACGCATCCCCGCTGGAGGAGAGCCGCACCGCAGGTGACCTCGCCATCAAGATCGACCGCACCACCGAAGAGGCCGGCGTCTACCCGATCATCCTGATCAGCTACCTGATCGGCTGCGAGAACTACGCGGACGAGAAGATCGCGCCGCTCGTGCAGGGTTTCTTCGAGTACGCCGTCAGCGCCGAGGGTCAGGATGCCGCGGCCGCCTCGGCCGGCAGCGCCCCGATCTCTTCGAGCCTGCGCACCAAGGCTGAGGCCGCGATCGCGCTGATCAAGTAACACGCAGCACAGCTCCACAGCACCACAGCACCACAGCACCACCCGCTGGTCCCGGTCACCGACATCGCGGCCGGGACCAGCACCCCCCGCTTCACCCCGCACCACCACACCGCACCACCGCCCATCGATTTCGACAGGTTGATACATGACCAGAAGCGCCGCCCCCACCAAGGGCACAGGCACAGCTTCGGATCTGGCATCGCCCCCAGGCGCCGCAAAACAGCGCCCGGGCGACCGCTGGTTCTCCGGTACGGCACTCTTCGCCGGTTCGATGATTCTCGTGACCCTCGCCGCGGTCGCGATTTTCTTGGTTGCGCAGAGCCTGCCGGGCCTCTCGGCAACGAGCGAAGACGCATCCATCCTCAGCGGCAACTTCTGGGACTACGTCGGGCCGCTCGTGTTCGGCACGGTCTGGTCGGCCGCCCTCGCCCTGCTGATCGCCGTGCCGATCTCGATCGGCGTGGCCCTGTTCATCTCGCACTACGCGCCCCGCCGCCTGGCACAGGGCCTCGGCTGCGTGGTCGACCTCCTCGCCGCGGTGCCCTCGGTCGTCTTCGGCCTCTGGGGCATCGGCGTGCTCGCCCCGGCCGCGCAGCCGCTCTACAGCTGGCTCGTCGACAACGCGGGCTGGTTCCCGCTCTTCTCCGGCCCGGTCTCCAGCACCGGCCGCACCATCTTCACCGCCGCCATCGTGCTGGCGGTCATGGTGATCCCG
>JAGQTK010000216.1 GCA_020439065.1 Microthrixaceae bacterium | reverse complement strand
CCACGACCTCCGGGAGCCTGCCCCGCACGCAGGCACTCATCGACGCGAACGCCGCCCGCACCTTCGCAGAGGACGGCTTCACCCTCCAATCGACCCCGGAGTTCGAGCAGCTCACCGCGCAGGCCGTCGCCGATGTCGTGCAGAGGCAGCGCGACGCCGGCGTCACCCAGGTCGGTGACGGCGAGTTCGGCAAGGCCATGTCGAACTCGCCGGCGTCACCCAGGTCGGTGACGGCCAGTTCGGCAAGGCCATGTCGAACCCCGTTGACTACGGTGCCTGGTGGTCGTACTCGTTCCAGCGTGCCGCGGGGCTCTCGCTCACCGAGGTCAACGCGTTCAACGAGCCGCCCGCGCGCTCCACGCCCGGCAACATCCGCCTCACGAGCTTCCTCGACCGCCGCGACCGTCACCTCTTCCCCGCCGTGTACGCGGAGGCGGTCGAGGTGGGCCAGGGCGCCACCGGCTTCCCGACCACCACCGGCCCGATCACGTACCGCGGCCAGGCGGCTGTGGCATCCGATATTCGTCACATCACATCGGCGCTCCGTGCGGGCGAGCAGGGCTTCCTGACCGCCATCGCACCCGGCTCGGCAGCGCGCGTGCGCAACGACTACTACGCCACCGAGGAGGAGCACATCTGGGCGTGGGCCGACGCGCTGCGTGAGGAGTACCGGGCGATCACCGATGCCGGGCTCATCCTCCAGCTCGACGACCCCTCGCTCGCCGAGAACTTCGACCAGATCAACCCGGCCCCCTCGATCGCCGAGTACCAGGCGTTCACGCAGATCCGCGTCGACGCGATCAACCACGCCATCGCCGGGCTCCCGAAAGAACAGGTGCGTCTGCACCTGTGCTGGGGCTCGTGGCACGGCCCGCACGTCACCGACATCGAGCTGAAAGACCTTCTGCCCGTCATCCTGAAGGCGAACGTCGGGTCGATCTCGTTCGAGGCCGGCAACGTCCGTCACGAGCACGAATTCGGTGTCTGGGCAGACGCCGCGGTGCCGGACGACCTCGTGCTCGTTCCCGGCGTGGTCAGCCACGCGACGAACGTCGTCGAGCACCCCGACCTCGTCGCGCAGCGCATCCGCCGCTTCACCGACATCGTCGGCAACGACCGGGTGATCGCATCGACCGACTGCGGCCTCGGCGGCCGCGTGCACGCCGACATCGCGTGGGCGAAGCTCGAGTCGCTCGGCGAGGGTGCGCGCCGCGCCTGATCGCGCGTCAGCGCTGCGCACTGTCGGGGTCCGGGTCCGGGTCGAGTGGCACGACGCTGCCCGTCGCCGGCTCGTGTGCCGATCGGCCCGTCGCCTGGCCTTCACACGCGTTACGCCGCCTGCGCCTTTTCGCGCAGCGCGGCGACGAGCCCGTCGCTGAGGCCCGCGGCGCGCAGCGGCGTGAGCGGGTCGCCGTACCCCTTGCGCACGACGTCGAGCATCTGCGCCATCGCGAATTCGTCGAACGGCTTGTCTCCGGCGGCGGCGCGGGCCGCGGCATCCAAATCGATGCCCAGCTGCGCCATCAGCACGCCCATCACCGGGCGGCTGCGCTCGTGGATCGCCTCGATGTTCGGCCCCGAGCGGCCGTAGTCGGCGACGATCTCGGCGTCGCTCGCGCCGAGCGCGAGCAGCATCGAGGCCGCGAGCACGCCCGTGCGGTCTTTGCCGGCGGTGCAGTGAAATGCGACCGTGCCGGGCGCCACCGCGATGATCGACAGCGCCGTCACGAGCGACGGCGCCGCGCGCACGTACATGCGGGCGTAGCTGAGGCCGAAGTCGCTCGGGCGCTCGAACTCGCGCTCGTCCTTCATGGAGGCGCCGAGGCTCGCGATGAGCGGGAGGTGGTGGTACGCGACGGCCTGGCGGGCGAATGCGCCGCGGCCGGTGAATGCGACCTCCTCCGGCGAGCGCAGATCGATGATCGTGCTCAGGCCACCCTCGACCAGCGCGTCGGCGTACTCGTGGGTGACGACCGAGAGGTCGTCGGCCCGCAGCGCGACGCCCGGGCGGAGCGTGCCGCCCTCGATGACGATGCCGCCGAGGTCGCGGACGTTGACGGGGGTGCTGAGCGGGAGGGCGTCGCTGAGCAAGGTCATGAGATTCGCTTTCTGATCAGGGCGCTTCCCTGATCGATGAGGGTGACGAGGATGACGATGCAGATGATGATCGCGCTGAGGTGGCCGTAGTCGTACGTCTTCATCGCGGTGGTCAGCTCGAGGCCGATGCCACCCGCGCCGACGAGGCCGAGGATCGTCGCGCCGCGCACATTGCCTTCGAACAGCAGCAGCGTGTACGAGACGAGCAGGGGGGATGCCTGGGGCACGACGCCGTACTGAATCAACTGCCGCTTCGACGCACCCACCGCCTCCATGGCCGTGAGCGGCCCGCGATCGACGGCCTCCATGGCCTCGGCGTAGACCTTGCCGATCGATCCGATCGACCCGAGCGTCATCGCGAGGATCCCGGCGAAGGGCCCGAGACCCACGGCGGAGACGAACATCAGCGCGAACACGAGATCGGGCACGGAACGGATGATGTTCATCACCCACCGGGTCGGGTAGTAGAGCCACTTCGGCGCGATGTTCGACGATGCCCCGAACGCGACGATGAGCGAGAGCACGGCGCCGAGGAAGGTGCCGACGATCGCCATCTGCAGCGTCTCGATCAGCAGCGCGAAGATCCGATCGAACTTGCCGAAGTCCGGCGGAAACAGTCGCATCAGGAACGCGCCCATGTTCACGGTGCCCTCGCCGAGCTTGGCGAAGTTGAACTGCGCCCCGACGAACGACCAGACGAGCACGGCCGCCGCGACGACCCCGCCGAGCACGAACCGGGCGCGGGGCACCCGGAACGCCTGCTCGAGGCGCGCGCGTTCAGCCGGGTCGAGCGCGGGCGCCTGCTTGGTGCGCGGGCCCTGGGCGGTGCGCGGGCGCTGGGCTGTGCGCGGGTCCTGGTCGGTGCGCGGGTCCCGGTCGGTGCGCTCAGGCGAGGCCGTCGACATCCTCGTCCTCCTCGTGCTGATACACGACGGCGAGGTCGTCCGCGGTGAGCTCCGTGGTGGGCGCCGCGACCATCACCTCGCCGTGCTTGAGGCCGA
>JAGQTK010000215.1 GCA_020439065.1 Microthrixaceae bacterium | reverse complement strand
GGTGAAGCTCTCGAACGCCGACTCGATGAGCAGGGCGACCGTGATCAGTGGGGTCCAGGCGTAGATGACCGAGCGCCGCTCGCTCGCCACGAGCCACCCGCGCACGAGGGTGACGCCGCAGAACGTGGCGAACACTAGCAGCCCCACCCAGCCCACCTGCAGCAGCACGTCGAGGTATGCGTTCAGCGCGGTCGCGTGCCGATCGCTCACGGCGGCGTTGATGAGATAGAACGGCAGCTCATTGCGGTCCCAGGGGCCGAACCAGCCCCAACCCTGCAGTGGGCGCAGCCCGACGAAGTCGAGCAGCGAATCCCACAGGGTCGCGCGGGTGGAGAAGTCGGAGCCTGCGCCGAGAACGGCGATGATGGTGTGCCGCAGCACGTAGGCGACGGTGCCGACGGCGAGCACCAGCGCGGCGAGCACCCCTTGCACGAGCCCGCGCCGCGCGGGCGGTGTGGAGCGGACGAGCGCCAGGATGGCGGCGGCGATGCCGACGCCCAGCACGAGCACATAGACCGTCGGTGAGGCGCTCAGCAGCGCGAGCGCACCGGCGAGCACCACGGAGAAGATCGAGACGCCCCGGCGCACGCTGGCGGTGCGCCATTCGATGACGAAGGTGATCAGCGCGATCACCGAGGTGAGGCCGAGCAGGTTGCGGGTGCCGAAGATGCCCTGCACGGGCCCGCCGAAGGCGATGTTGCCCTGCATGCCGAGAAACGCGAACGGCACATCGAGCAGGATGCCGCTGAGGATCTCGAGGGCGAGCGAGAGCCCGAGCAGCATCCGCAGCACATCGCCGATCGCACGGACGGTCTGCAGCGTGTCGCGCACATGCGCAACCACGACGGCGAGGAACGCGATCGCGGCGAGGGCCAGCCAACCGAGCACGGTGCGCCCCGGGTCGGTCGACCAGAACGTGCTCGCCAGCGTCACGAGCAGAAACAGCACGAGCGTGGAGGGCAGCAGCCTCGGCCAGGAGAGCTCCTCGCGGCGCACGACCAGCATGGCGCCGCCGATGAGGCACAGCCCCGCCACCACCGAGATGCTGCCCGCGAGCCCGAGCAGGCGGGCGAGGGCGGGGGTGGAGAAGACCACACCGACGGTGGTCAGCGTGAACGCGCGCGCCATCTCGGCCGAGAACAGCAGTGCGCGAAGCCGTCCCTGCGGCGCGGCCGGCGGTGATGACAGCGGGGTGCTCATGGCCTGCGTGCCGCCGCATCCGAGGCGGGAGCGGCTACCGCCGTTGCAGAGGCCGCAGCCGCGGCCCGCGCCTCGGCCTGGCGTTCGCGCCGGCTGTGGGGCGAACCGCGCTCCTCCCGCGGCCCGACGTCGACGAGCGGGGTCTGCTTCAGCTTGCACACGAGCATCACGATGAACATCCACCCCCACTCCATCAGTGGGCGCGATTCCATGAGGCCCTGCACGAGCAGCACGGTCGCGAGCAGCGTCGGCAGCACCGCCACGGCCGAGTAGGGGCGCGTGGCGACCAGATCGAAGCGGGGCCGGTCGACCGCGAAGAACCACGCACGCCACAGCAGCGAGAGCAGCGCGAGCGCCAGCAGCACTACGCCGATGATGCCGAGTTGCATGAGCACGTCGAGCCACATGTTGTGCGCGTGGAACACGGTGAGCCCGTTCACCACGATCCAGCCGTCGAACTGGGGCACCCAGGGCAGCCACGGGGTGGAGTATCCAGAGCCGATCACGGGATGCTCCGCCGCACGTGCCAGCACGGCCTGCCAGATCTCGGTTCGGCCGGTGAAGTCGTCCGACTTACCGAGCGCCGCAAGGATCGGCTCCCGCAGTACCAGCAGTGCGCCCACCCCGACGACGCCGACGGCGGCGAAGCCTGCGTAGGCGCGGGTGCGGGCGCCGGGATCCTGCGCGCGCCGCATCAGCCAGACGGTCGCAAAGACGACGAGCACGGCCGCGCCCGTGACCCACACCGTGGCCGAGTTCGCGCGCCACAGCAGAAACGCCGAGAGCGCGATCCAACCATACAGCGCCGGGCGGCGCGATGCCCCCGATGCGATCCGCACGGCGAAGACGATGATCGCGACGAGGGCTGCGATCGCGAGCAGGTGCGCGTTGCCGACGATGCCCTGGATGCGCCCGCCGTCGAGCAGGTTGTTGCGCGACCAATACAGTTCGGCCTCGTGCTGCCCGCTCCACAGCAGAAAGTTCGGCAGGATCGGTGCCTGCACGACGAGCGAGACCCACAGCTCGAACAGGATCGAAAGGCCCATCACCCACTTCAGTGCCGAGGCGATCGCTCGCACCAGGCCGCGCCACGACAGCGCGACGGCGAGAAACACACCCTGCAGGGTGGTGATCGCGAGCGCCGCCCACGTGATGGCCGTGGCATCCCGCCACGACGACCAGATGATGGATGCCGCGGCCCACGCCACGTACGCGAGCGCGAACCATGGCAGCCGCCGCCAACCGAGCGGAATCCGCCCGACGATCCAGATGACCAGGGTCACGGTCGTGGTGGCGCCGAGCAGGATCGCGAGGCCGACCGCGCCGAGCAGGTTGAACCAGAAGGTGGTCGCCAGCGCGATGAACAGCAGCAGGATGCAGTAGGCGCGCAACAGCAGGTGCCGAGTCGAGGCGCGGGCCGGCGCGGTGGGCGCCGGAGCGACGGGGTGACTCGAGAGTGCGGCCATGATGCACCCAGAGTAGCGCGGGGGCGCGGCCGTGCCGCCAGCGCGGGTGGTGCGCGTTCGTGCGCGCGCGGGCGCGGGCTCGGGCGCGGGCGTGGACGTGGGCGCGGGCTCGGGCTCGGGCGTGCGGGGGTGGCGAAGCGGGCGGTGCCGGCGAGCCCGGATAGCCTGGAGTCATGCTCCTGCCACTCACGAACACACCGCGCCCGTACGCGTGGGGTTCGGTGACGGCACTCGCCAGCCTGCAGGGCCGCGAGCGCACGGGGTTGCCGGAGGCCGAGCTGTGGCTCGGCGACCACCCCGGATCACCGGCGACGGTCGGCGACGGCACGGGACGCACACTCGATGCCTGGCTCGCCGACGCCGGCGCCCAGCCGCTCCCATACCTGCTCAAGGTGCTCGCCGCCGCAGCGCCGCTCTCGCTGCAGGTGCACCCCTC
>JAGQTK010000214.1 GCA_020439065.1 Microthrixaceae bacterium | reverse complement strand
TCGCCGTGGCGCAACGGGTACGTCGAGTCGTTCAACAGCCGAATCCGCGACGAGTGCCTGAACATCAACAGCTTCTACTCGCTGCTGCACGCGCAGGTCATCATCGGCGACTGGAAGGACGAGTACAACCACCACTGCCGGCACTCCTCGCTCGGCTACCTACCCCCAGCCGAGTGCGCTCGACAGTGCACCCATCAAATGGAAACCGACGACTCACAGAACGTCCGGACCGAATGAAGGGGGCGGAGCCTGACCCGCTTTCCCGGAAACCTGAGTTGAGGCGATGATCGTCTCGGAAGGAGTCCGTGAGATGCCTGCTGCACACCCGCCGGAGTTCCGGCGTCGAGCCCTGGATCTCGTTGCCCAGGGCAACCCGTTTGCGCAGACCGTGCGTGATCTCGGGATCAGCGAGTCGTGCCTGCGGAACTGGATGAACCGTGACGCGATCGACGCCGGCCGCAAGCCCGGTGTCACCACCGATCAGCACAAAGAGCTCGTCGAGCTGCGGCGCCGGAACCGGGTGCTGGAGATGGAGATCGAGATCCTCAAACGCGCCAGCGCCTACTTCGCGAGGGAGAACGTGCTCCCAAAATAGGGTTCCGGCTGGTCCAGGAGCTTGCCGCCGACGGAATCCCTGTCGCGGTGGCCTGCCGGTTCCTGAACGTCTCGAAGTCCGGCTACTACGAGTGGGCGAGCCGGCCACCGTCACGGCGTGCGGTCGCGGATGCGGAGCTGACGAGCACGATCCGCCGCATCCACACCGACTCCCGCGAGACCTATGGCGCCCCGCGGGTGCTCGCCGAGCTGCGCCTCGGTCTCGGCGTTCACGTCGGCCGGAAACGCGTCGCCCGGCTGATGCGCCTGGACGGGCTGGTCGGGGTCTCGCACCGCCGGAAGCGGCGCGGGTGGAAAACCCGACACCGCGACCCACGAGGACCTCGTGAAGCGGCAGTTCCGTGCCGACGCGCCGAACCGGCTGTGGTTCTGCGACATCACGCAGCACCACGCGAAAGACGGATGGGTCTACTGCGCGGCCGTCATCGACGCGTTCAGTCGCCGGATCGTGGGGTGGTCGATCTCGGACCGGATCACCGCGGAGATCGTCGTCGACGCGCTCGAGATGGCCCGGTGGCGACGCCGACCCGAACCCGGGACCGTGGTCCACGCGGACCGAGGAGCGCAATACACCTCGTGGCTCTTCGGACATCGGCTGCGCCAGGCCGGGCCCCTCGGATCGATGGGACGCGTCGCTTCCAGCGTCGATAATGCGCTCATCGAGAGTTTCTGGTCAACGATGCAACGCGAGCTCCTCGACCGCTCCGCCTGGACCTCACGAGCCGAGCTGTCATCGGCGATGTTCGAGTGGATCGAAGCGTTCTACAACCCCACCCGCCGGCACACCGCGCTCGGCAACCTCAGCCCCGTGGAGTTCGAACGACTTCACATCCCCGCCGCAACCGCGGCATGATTTGTCCCGCGTCAAGTAGTTGGCAGGATTTCTTCGGTTTCAAAGGTGGGGATGGCGGGATCGGCCAGGCCCAGGTGCACCTCTTCTGGCCGGTTCCAGGCGAGGGCCTCGTGCGGTCGGATCGTGTTGTACTCGATGCGGTAGTCCACGGCGTGCTTGGCGAGCATGATCGCGTCGTCGATCTCGTCGAGGTAGAGCCGCTCGTACTTCAGCGTCCCGAATCCGCGTTCGCGTGAGCCGTTCTGCCCCGGGCTCCTGACCCTCGTGCGGACGTGTCGCAGCTCGGGGCGGGAGGCGATGAACGCCTCGAACGTGAACGAGCGGAACGGGCCGCCGTTATCGGTCACGATCGTGACCACCGGTAATACCTCACCGGTCTCGGCGTCGACCCCGCAACGCTCGACCAGCGGGTGCCCGAACAGGGTCTCGTAGTCGGTCAGGGCGAGCTCGACGGCCTCGATCGCGTCGAACTGGTTCGCCGTCGGTGACAGGTGCCAACGGTGCTCGAACTTGGACCAGTAGTCCCGGCACCCCGCGATCCGCCAGGTCCCGCCGCAGGTGGTCTCGAACTCGGAGAAGTCGAGCTGCCACACCTGGTTCGGACCGGTCGGTTCCTCGGCGAACACGGCCTTGCGGCGCTCGGCGAGCTTGCGTCTCTCGCGCTGGTACTGATCAGGAAGGATCAACCCCTGATCGCGCAGCCGGCGCAGCACGGTCGCCTCGGAGACGACGTGACCGTCGTGGCGGACCATCGCCCAGATCTTGCGATGCCCCCACGCCGGGTGCTTCGCGGCATACTTGTCGATCAACGTTGCCGCGGCGTCCCGGGCAGGCCGCGGATGCGGCCGACGGACCGGTTCACCGACGCGCGCGCGTGACTGCCAGCGCCGCCAGGTCCGTTCAGGGATGTCGAAGATCCTGCACCACCTCGCGGTCGAAATCCCGGCGTCGCGCCTGATCACCTCGAGGTCCTCGAAGGGCCCAACCGGCCCTCCGCGCTCTTCTTCCAAACCCGGATCTCGACCGCAGCCTCACCAAGCGCTTGCGTCAGCTCGACGACCTCGGCCTCAAGCTGCTCCTCACGGGACGTCGGCCCGTTCCGGCCGGTCGCCAGCGCGGTCTTGCCAGCCTCGAGGAACTCGGCCTTCCACCGGCCGATCGACTGCTCGCTGACCTTCTCGCGACGCGCCGCCTCGGCGATCGTGAGTTCACCAGCAAGCACGCTCAACACGATCCGAGTCTTCTTCTCGACCGGAATCGAAGGGGGTCTTCCCATAGATCTGATTCTCCTTCAGGACTGACTCAACAGCCCTGCCAAGAATCTTGACGCGCGACAGAGAGGTGTTCTCACCAGCGTGATCGTCGGGTCCCGCGTTGAAGGTTGAGCAGCACGAGTGCCGCGGCGGTGATCTCGGTGATGCGGGCGGGGTCGAGGGTGATCATCTGCAGGGTGGGCCAGGTCTTCTTCAGCAGCGCGTTGCCGCGCTCGGCGATCGCCCGCAGTCCGGTGAGGAGCTTGTTGCAGGTCACGTCGTCGGGGTGGGGGTTGGCGGGCAGGCGTCTGGGGTGACGGATCCCGATCCCAGCACCCTGGTAGCCCCTGTCGGTCAGCGTGGGCAGGCCGGCGGCCGCGGCGGGG
>JAGQTK010000213.1 GCA_020439065.1 Microthrixaceae bacterium | reverse complement strand
CTTCCTGCTCGGTAATCTCGTCGGCTTCGACCCCGCGAAGGATCTCCTGCCCGTGGACGAACTCGTGGCGCTCGACCGCTGGGCGCTGCAGCGTGCGCGTTCGCTGCAGCAGGAGCTGATTACGGCCTACCGCGACTATCAGTTCCATCTGATCTACCAGAAGCTGCACAACTTCTGCGTCGTCGATCTGGGCGCGTTCTGGCTCGACGTGCTCAAGGACCGGCTGTACACGACGCCGGCGGGTGGCCGGCCGCGCCGTTCGGCGCAGACGGCGCTGTATCACGTGGCCGAGGCCATGGTGCGCTGGTTCGCACCGATCCTGTCGTTCACGGCCGAGGAGATCTGGGGATTCCTGCCGGGGCAGCGGCCCGCCTCGGTCATGTTCGCGACCTGGTACGAGATCCCGCGGGCGGCGGGCGAACGGGCGACGGCCCTCGACTGGGATGCGATCATCGCGCTGCGCGCCGACGTCGCGCGGGAACTCGAGCGACTGCGTGTGGCGGGCGCCATCGGTGCACCGCTCGAGGCCGAGGTCGAAGTCTACTGCGAGGATGCCTGGGCGCCACGGTTCACGGCGCTCGGCGACGAGTTGCGCTTCGTGCTGATCACCTCCGCGGCGCGCGTGGTCGATGCGGCGGCACGGCCGGCCGATGCGGTTGCCGCGACGAGTGTCGCGAAGCAGGGCGTCTGGATCGTGGTGCGTGCGAGCACGGCCCCGAAGTGCGTACGCTGCTGGCACCGGCGCGCCGACGTGGGCAGCCACGCCGCTCATCCCGAGATCTGCAGCCGCTGCGTGTCGAACCTCGCCGGTGAAGGCGAGCTGCGGTGCTGCGCGTGAGCCGCGCGGGTCGTTTCGAGGCGGGCCCGCGACCGGAGGCGGGTGCCGGGCGTGGTGCGTGCGTCGCGGCGTGCGCGGGCGCAGACTGCGACAGTCCGGCGAGGCATCGAGCGTGAGCATCACCACGGCAGCGAAACATGGTGCGTTGAACTGGCTCTGGCTCGCGGCTGGCGTGGTCGCGCTGGACCAGCTCAGCAAGTGGGCCGTGGTGCGTAGTTTCGCGCTGTACGAGGTCGTGACCCTGCTGCCGGTGCTCGACTTCACGCGGCTGCACAACACGGGCGCCGCCTTCAGCCTGCTGGCCGGGGCCTCGGGCTGGCAGCGCTGGTTCTTCGTGGCGCTGGCCGGCGGCGTGAGCATCGCGATCACGCTGTGGCTGCGGCGCATCGATCCCGTGCGGCAGCGCCTGCTGCCCGCGGGGCTGGCGCTGGTCATGGGCGGGGCGCTCGGCAACGTCATCGACCGGCTCTGGCACGGGCACGTCATCGACTTCATCCATGTGCACTGGCAGCAGAATTATTTCCCGGCATTCAATGTCGCCGACATCGCGATCACGATCGGCGCCGGACTGCTGATCCTCGATTCGCTGCTGGACAGCCGCCGGCACGGGGCGCGGGCATGAAGATCGTCCTCGCCAATCCACGCGGCTTCTGCGCGGGCGTCGACCGTGCCATCGAGATCGTCGAGCGTGCGCTGGAAACCTTCGGTGCACCGATCTACGTGCGCCACGAGGTCGTGCACAACCGCTTCGTCGTCGACTCGCTGCGCAATCGCGGCGCCATCTTCGTCGACGAACTCGACGAGGTCCCGGACGGAGCGACGGTGATATTCAGTGCCCATGGCGTCTCCAAGGAGGTGCGCAGGGAGGGCGACCGGCGCGGGCTGGCCGTGTTCGACGCCACCTGCCCATTGGTCACCAAGGTCCATATCGAGGTCGCCCGGCACGGCAAGGCGGGCAGGGACGTGGTCCTGATCGGCCATGCCGGCCATCCCGAGGTCGAAGGAACCATGGGCCAGTGGGATCCGAAATACGCCGGCCGCATCCACCTGGTCGAGACCCCTGAGTGCGTGGCCGGTCTGAAGCCGGCGAATTCCGACAAGCTGGCCTACGTCAGCCAGACCACCCTGTCGGTGGACGACACCCGGGCCGTCATCGAGGCCCTGCGCCAGCATTTTCCGAATGTCCTCGGGCCGCGCCACGACGACATCTGCTATGCCACGCAGAACCGTCAGGTGGCGATCAAGAAGATCGCCCCCGACGCCGACCTGGTCATCGTGGTGGGCTCGGCCAACAGCTCGAACAGCGTGCGGCTGGTGGAGGTCGCGCTCGAATACGGCGCCCGCGCTGCGTACCGCGTGGACTACGCGCACGAGGTCAAGCAGGAATGGCTCGACGGCGTGCGCACGATCGGCGTCACGAGCGGTGCCTCGGTGCCCGAGGTGCTGGTGCAGGAGCTGCTCGAAGACCTCGCCGCCGCGGGCTTCGGCGATGTCGTGCCGGTGAAGACGGCCGAGGAAGACCTGCAGTTCTCGCTCCCGAAGGAGCTGCGCAAGGACGCCAGCGGGCGCACGGACGCGCGCGCGATCGGCGGTCGGATCTCGCATGAGTGACGGCCGAGAACGACCGGAGTTCGGGGAATACGCGACCCCGGAGGAGCAGCGGGCGCTGCGGATGCCGCTTGACCCGCGCGCCTCGCACGACCCGAGCGCGCCGCTCGCGCAGCTCGCGTCGATGGAGAACGTCAACTACACGCCACCACCGCCGGCCGCTCCCGCCGCGGCACCTGCCGGACGCGGCCGCCTCGCGGATCGCATCGTCACGTTGGCGCTGCTGGCGTACGGCCTCATCTCGGTGCTCAGCACCATCCCGCGGTACCTCGATTTTGCGTCGCTCGCCAATGAGGCCTTCGAGCTGGCGGGGATCCCCGGCGAGTTCAGCAATTTCGCGCAGGGATCGACGATGGGCTCGGCCGCGGCGTTGATCCTCGCGGTCGGATTCGGACTCACGGCGTGGATCGCCGTCCGGCGCCTGCGCCGCGGGCAGCGGGCTTGGTGGGTGCCCATCGTGGGCTCCATCGTGGTGAACATCCCGGTCGTGATCTGCCTGATGACCGCGATGATGAACGACCCCGCGATGCTGGATTACGCCGCGCTGGTGGGCGCGTAGCGCTGAGCGCTGAGCGCCGAGCGTGTGGTTCGGGGGCGAACCCCACAAGACGGCGGGGCCGGGATGCAGCATCCCGGCCCCGCCGTCTTGCGTTCGTTCGCTTACGAC
>JAGQTK010000212.1 GCA_020439065.1 Microthrixaceae bacterium | reverse complement strand
ACAAGGGTATTTGCGGATGCTGGATGATCGCCGGGCGCAGTCTGTGAAGGGGCTGGATGCCCCGGTCAACACGGGGATCGCGCGCTTGGGCGGCGCGCAATATGGACAATCCAGCGCAGGGCGCGTCATTAGAATCGGGGAATGCAGAAGACGTCTTGGTCGCATGTGATCGCCGCCGTGTTACGAAACGAGGACCTTAGCGTCGCCGAAGCGACCTGGGCCATGCGGCAGGTCATGCTGGGTGAGGCGACGCCATCCCAGCTCGCCGGCTTTCTTATCGGCCTTCGCGCCAAGGGCGAGACCGTCAGCGAGATCGTCGGCTTTCGCGATGCGATCCTCGAAGCGGCACTTCCACTGGACGTCGACCCGATGGCACTCGACATCGTCGGGACCGGCGGTGACCAGTTCCGCACCGTGAACGTCTCGACCATGGCGTCCATCGTCGCGGCGGCGGCCGGCGTTCCCGTCATCAAGCACGGCAACAAGGCCGCAAGCTCGTCCTCGGGTTCCTCGGACGTGCTCGCCGCCCTCGGCATCGACCTCTCCCTCTCCCCCGAGCGCGTGGCCGAGACCCTGCGGCGCACCGGCATCACCTTCGCCTTCGCCTCGGCCTTCCACCCCGGCTTCCGACACGCCGCGGCCACGCGCGCCGAGCTCGGGGTGCCCACCGTGTTCAACTTCCTGGGCCCGCTGTGCAACCCCGCGCGCGCCGAGGCGAACGCGGTCGGCGTCGCGCAGCTGGATCGCGTGCCGCTCATCACGGGCGTGTTCCGCACCCGTGGCGCCACCGCACTCGTGTTCCGCGGCGACGACGGACTGGATGAGCTCACCACGACCGGCCACAGCCACATCTGGGAAGTGAGCCGTGGCGATATCCACGAGCACGATCTCGATCCGCGCGACCTCGGCATCCCGTTCGTCTCGATCGATGCGCTGCGCGGCGGTTCACCCGCCGACAACGCCGCCGTCGTGCGCCGCATGCTCGACGGTGAGGAGGGCGCGGTGCGTGACATCGTGCTCCTGAACGCGGCAGCGGGCATGGTGACGTTCAAATTGGCCGGGGATGCCTCGCAGGTGGGTCGCCCGCTGATCGAGCGCCTCCACGAGCAGTACGCCTTGGCTGCCGCCGCCGTCGACTCCGGCGCCGCGCGCGCGAAGCTCGATGCGTGGGTGGCGGCTTCCGCCTCGCTCGCAAGCGAGGCGGAGCCCACCAAGGTGTAGTCGCGGCCGGCCGCAGGATGCGGGCGGGGCCTCGCCTTGCGCGCGTGCAGTCCCTAGCATCGGTGACATGAGCCGTGACCTCGACGCACCATCCCATCCCAGGCCCGCGCACGCCCTGGAGGCGGCCGCGCACTTCGCCGCGCGCCTGCGTTTCGAGACGGATCCCGCGGACGTGTACGCCGCGCAGAAGCGCGGCGAGTCATTCGTGCTCGTTGACGTGCGCAGTGACGCCGCATGGCGCCAGGGCCGCATCCCCGGGGCCATCCACATGCCCTACCAAGCGATGGCGGCGCGCGCTCGGGCCGAGCTCGATCCCGCCGTGCCCGTCGTCGTGTACTGCTGGAGCCCCGGCTGCAACGCGGGGCACAAGGGCGCGCTGGCGCTGAGCCGGCAGGGCTGCTCGGTGCGCGAGATGCTCGGCGGCTACGAGTACTGGGTGCGCCAGGGCCAGCCCGTCGAGAACGACGAGGGTCCGCTCCCCCGGGTGTTCGATCCGCTCACGATGGTCGTGCATGAGAAGCGCTAGCCGAACGAGAAACGCGAAACGCCACCGTCCGAAGACGGTGGCGTTTCGTCGTGCGCGTTGCACACGGCATGGTGCGTCAGCGAGCGAAGTACCCGCGGTAGTACTCGTAGGTCCAGCCGACCAGGGCGACCACCAGGATCGCGCCGCCGATCCACGACAGCCAGGTGCCGATGGCGAGGCCGATCAGGAACACGCCTGCCGCGCCTGCGAGCACCAGCGGCCACCACGACCACGGCGAGAACTCGCCGACCTCGGGGTCACCGTCGTCGATGTCTGCGACGAGGCTGTCCTCAGGCAGCTCGCCACCCTGACGACGGATCTGCAGCATCAGGTAGAACGCGATCAGCGCCGAGAGGATGCCGCTGAGCAGGAGGGCGATCGTGCCGACCCATTCGATCTGGTTGACCAGCGGAAGCCCGGGGTGCGCGATGATGTTCCACGCGGTGTAGGCGGTCGAGACGACGACGAAGAAGACCGTCAGAATCCAGAGGACCGCAATATTGGTCTTCACGCTTACTTCACCTGTCCTTCGGAAAGATCGAACACGGGGGTGTCCGCTGCGTCCTTGGCCGGTCCGACACCGTACGAGGGCGCCGCCTCAGGGTGGTGCAGGTCGAACGCGGGACGCTCGCTGCGGATACGCGGGATCGACGTGAAGTTGTGACGCGGCGGCGGGCAGGAGGTCGCCCACTCGAGCGAGCCACCGTAGCCCCACGGGTCGTTGACCGTGACGCGCGGTGCCTTGCGCGAGGTGATCCACACGTTCAGCAGGAACGGGATCATCGAGGCGCCGAGCAACATCGCACCAACGGTGGACACCTGGTTGCCGGCGGTCCAGCCATCGGCCTCCGAGTAGTCCGCGTAACGGCGGACCATGCCGTCCGCACCCAGCCAGTGCTGGATGAGGAAGGTCATGTGGAAGCCGATGAACAGCATCCAGAAGTGCACGTAGCCGAGACGCTCGTTGAGCATCTTGCCCGTCCACTTCGGCCACCAGAAGTAGAAGCCGGCGAACATCGCGAACACCACGGTACCGAAGACCACGTAGTGGAAGTGGGCGACGATGAAGTACGAGTCCGAGATGTGGAAGTCAAGCGGCGGCGACGCCATGATGACGCCGGTCAGACCACCGAACACGAACGACACGAGGAAGCCGAGCGCGAACACCATTGGGGTCTCGAACGTCACAGAGCCTCGCCAGAGCGTGCCGATCCAGTTGAAGATCTTCACACCCGTGGGCACCGCGATCAGCATGGTCATCAGGGCGAAGAAGGGCAGCAGCACCGCACCGGTGACGTACATGTGGTGTGCCCACACCGCGATGGAGAGCGCCGCGATGGCGATCGTCGCGTAGACCAGGGTCTTGTAGC
>JAGQTK010000211.1 GCA_020439065.1 Microthrixaceae bacterium | reverse complement strand
TGCGGATGAACTCGCGCCCGATGATCTTGCGCTTGCGCTCCGGATCGGTCACGCCTGCCAGCGCGGTGAGGAAGCGCTCGCGCGCGTCGATCGAGACGAGGCGGATGCCGGTGGCTGCGACGTAGTCCTGCTCGACCTGCTCCCGCTCGTCTTTGCGCATCAGTCCGTGATCGACGAACACGCACACGAGCTGGTCACCGACCGCCTTGTGCACGATGGCGGCCGCGACGGCCGAGTCCACGCCGCCGGAGAGCCCGCAGATCACTCGCGCGGTGCCGACCTGCTCGCGGATGCGCGCGACCTGCTCGGCGATGACGCTGCCCGAGTTCCAGTCCGCGGGGATGCCCGCGGCGGTGTGCAAGAAGTTCTCGAGCACGCCCTGCCCGTAATCGGAGTGCTTCACCTCGGGGTGCCACTGCACGCCGTAGAAGCGGCGCGCGTCATCACCGAACGCGGCAACGGGGGTCGCCGCCGTGGAGGCGAGCACCGTGAAGCCCTCGGGCGCGCGCGCGACCTGGTCGCCGTGGCTCATCCAGACGGTCTGCTGCTCGGGCTGCCCGCCCAGGAGCACCCCGCCATCGCCGCGCACCGAGGCATCCGTCGCCCCGTACTCGCGCAGACCGGTGTTGGCGACCTCGCCGCCGAGCGCCTGTGCCATGACCTGGAAGCCGTAGCAGATCCCCAGGGTGGGCACCCCGAGATCAAAGATCGCGGCATCGAGCGTCGGGGCGCCGGGCTCGTACACCGAGGAGGGCCCGCCCGAAAGGACGATGCCGATCGGGTTTCGCGCGGCGACCTCGGCGGCCGTCACGTTGTGCGGCACGATCTCGCTGTAGACGCCGGCCTCGCGCACGCGGCGCGCGATCAATTGGGCGTACTGGGCGCCGAAGTCGACGACCAGGACCGGCCGCTGCTCGGTCTCGGGTGTGGGGTGCTGCGTCGCTGTCACGCTGTCCTTATCTGTCACGTGGTGCTGGTCTGTGGCGCCGGCCTGTTCGCTCACGCTTGGGGCTCCGAGGCACGCGCGATGCGCTCGGCGGCCTCCCGGTCAAGCTCAGCCGCGATCGATCCGGGATGCCCCGCCTCGGCCGCTTCGGCCTCCATCAGCCGCTCGGCATCCGCCGCCTCACGGGTGTCGAGGTAACGCTCCACGTCGCGCGCGACGCGAACCTCGAGGAAGAACGATAGCAGTGGCACGACGCCGCCGGCAGCCAGCAGCAGGAATCGCCAGAACGGCCAGCGCATGAGGCTCCACACGCGGAAGCACGAGAAGAGGTAGACCACGTAGAACCAGCCGTGGGCGACGAGGATGCCGAGCGAGACGTTGAAGCCCTCGCCGGTCGACTCGAGCCCCTCCGGGCCCTCGACGACGGGCGCGAAATGAAACAGCCCGTTCGGGCCGAACGCAAACAGTTCGAGTCGGATCGGCGTGTACTTCAGGATCATCTCGGTGCACAGCAGCAGGAGCATGACGCCGGTGATCACCGAGGCGATCTTGTAGAACCGCAGGGCGGCGCGAATCGCCGGAAAGGTGGCGAGTTTTGGGGCGACGGACATGCGCCCAGTCTACCCGCGGGCCGCGCGGGCCTCGGCCTGCGCGTCTTCGAGCGCCTCGAGCTCGCGCTCGCGCGCATCGCGCGCCAGGCGGTACCAGAGGTAGAACGCGAAGCCTGCAAACACGGCCCATTCGGCGGCGTAGAAGATGTTCAGCCAGTTGACGGTCTCGGCCTCGGCGGGTGGCGGCGAGTGGATCTCCTGCAGCCCCACGCCCGCGAAGGGCACGGTGGCCGAGGTCATGTAGGGCCGATACACATCGAGCCCCTCGATGTCGTGCCAGAGCCCAAGCAGCGCCGCGGGCGACATGCGCGGGATCTCGTATGGCGACTGGCCGCGACCGGGAACGGCGGGACCCTCGTCAGAGATGATCCGCCCCATCAGGGTCATGGATGCCTCGGGCTGCGCCTTCACCGCGGCTTGGAGCTGCGCGACGGCGGCGTCCGCCTCCTCGCGCGTGCCCACCCAGCCGAGCGCGACGGCGAGCGAGGTCGGGGTCGCGGTGTCGGCGAGACGGAACTGGCCGGTCACCCAGTAGCCGGGCTCGCCCTCGTTGAAGCGGCCGCTGACGACGATGAAGTCCTGCTCGACGAACGCGCCCGTGGCCTCCACCCGCTGGCCCACGAACGGCTCGGGCAGGTACACCCCGGGCTCGACGACATCCTCGATCGGTCGCACCTGCTCGGTGGCCCCGGGCGGCGGCACATCGGTGTCGATCGCGCGCGCGAGCTGCCACTGGCCGAGCCAGGCGAACACGCCGGCGACGACGAGGCACAGCAGGAGCATCCCGATCCACGTCGGTCGGAGCATGACCTCGCGCAGGGTCGGCGGAAACACCTCGGGGATCTCGTCTCCCGCGACCGCCGGATCTGGTGACACCATGGGCCGGTTCACCGGGTGGGCGAAACCACGACGTCGACCCGCTGGAACTCCTTCAGGTCGGAGTAGCCGGTGGTGGCCATCGACTTCTTGAGGGCGCCGATCAGGTTGGCGGTGCCGTCGGCGACGGGCGCGGGGCCGTAGAGCACCTCTTCGAGCGTGGCGACCTGATCGACCTTGACGCGGTGCCCACGCGGGAGCTTGGCGTGGTGCGCCTCGGGGCCCCAGTGGTAGCCCTGGCCCGGGGCATCCGTCGCACGCGCGAGGGCGACGCCGAGCATGACCGCATCGGCGCCCATGGCGAGCGCCTTCACGATGTCGCCGGAGGTGCCCACACCGCCGTCGGCGATGACGTGCACGTAGCGGCCGCCGGACTCGTCGAGGTAGTCGCGGCGGGCGCCGGCGACATCAGCGACGGCCGTGGCCATCGGCGCCTGGATGCCGAGCGTCGCGCGCGTGGTCGATGCCGCGCCGCCGCCGAAGCCGACGAGCACACCGGCCGCACCGGTGCGCATCAGGTGCAGCGCGGCCGTGTAGGTGGCCGCCCCGCCGACGATGACGGGCACGTCGAGGTCGTAGATGAACTTCTTCAGATTCAGCGGCTCTGCCACGCTCGAGACGTGCTCGGCCGAGACGGTCGTTCCGCGGATGACGAACAGGTCGACACCGGCGGCGGCGACGGTCTCGTACAGCTCCTGCGTGCGCT
>JAGQTK010000210.1 GCA_020439065.1 Microthrixaceae bacterium | reverse complement strand
ACGAGGACTTCGTGCCCGTCGATGACGAGCCGCGCAGCGTCTGGATCGATCGCGACGACGTCGAGATCCGCAAGCTCGTGGGCATGGCCGATGCCCTGATCGACGAACTGCACCGGCGCACGAGCCGCGCCCGTCCGGCGGCGCCCGGCGGGGGCGTGTCGCCCGTCGCCCACCTGCGCGACGCCCCCGGCATGGGCGGTGGCGACTCCCCCGCGGTTGCCGCGGCGGTGGCGGAACACGAGTTCGTCTCGCGCGGCGCGGTGCCCGAGTACGCGCTCACCCCCGCGCACGAACGGGAGATTCGCCGCGCGATGGCGCTTGCGGCGGGCGCGGCGACGCGGGAGGGCGCCGGCACCGAACCGTTGCCTTGACGCAGCCGGAGGGCGCCCATATAGTTGACATTTATCAACAATCTTCGGCCGGGTGCTCGCCCGCCGCGTGAAGGGCATCAATGACCGCTGCATCCACCTCGCCCGCCCCCAGCGCACCCGAGACCCCCACGGCAATGACGCCGCGCGAGGTCATCAAGACCATCTCGGGCCTGCTCATCGGCATGTTCGTCTCGATCCTCGCGGGCACCGTCGTCTCGACGTCGCTGCCTGTGATCGTGCACGACATCGGCGGCGACCAGACGGCCTTCACCTGGGTGGTCACCGCCACGCTGCTGACCACGGCGATCTCGACCCCGATCTGGGGCAAGCTCGCCGACCTGTTCAACCGCAAGATGCTCATCCAGGTCGCCATGGTGATCTTCGTGGGCGCGACGGCGGTCGCGGGCTTTGCGCAGGACCCCGCCACCATGATCACCTTCCGCGCGCTCCAGGGCGTCGGCGCCGGCGGCCTCGCGGCCCTCGGGCAGATCCTGATGGCCGACGTCATCAGCCCCCGCGAGCGCGGCCGGTACATGGGGCTGTTCGGCGCGGTCATGGCGCTCGGCACCGTCGGCGGCCCGCTGCTGGGCGGCGTCATCACCGATGCAATCGGGTGGCGCTGGAACTTCTTCGTCACCATCCCGTTCGCGATCGCCGCGATCTGGATTCTGCACCGCACCCTCCACCTCCCGGCGATGCCGCGCACCAAGCGCAAGATCGATTACCTCGGCATGGTGCTGCTGTCGGTCTCCGTCTCGCTCATCCTCATCTGGGTGACCAACGCCGGCTCGTCCTACGAATGGTGGAGCCTCGAGACGGTGCTGATGGCGGGCGGCGGCCTCGTGCTTGCGGGCCTGTTCGTGCTCGTCGAGCTCCGCACTGCAGAGCCACTCATCCCGCTCACGCTGTTTCGCAACCGCACCTTCACGCTCTCGGTCATCGCGTCGATCGCCACCGGCATCGCGATGTTCGGCACCTCGGTCTACCTCAGCCAGTACATGCAGATGGCCCGCGGCGCGACCCCGGCCGAGGCCGGCCTGATGACCCTGCCCATGATCGGCGGCATGCTGCTCACCTCGATCGTCGTGGGTCAGCTGATCACCAAGCACGGGCACTGGAAGCCGTACGTCGTCTCGGGCAGCGTGCTGATGATCGCCGGCTCGTTCATGATGACCACCCTCCGCTTCGACACGCACTTCTTCCTCGTCTCGGTCTACATGTTCCTGCTCGGCGCCGGCGTCGGCATGACCATGCAAAACCTCGTGCTGATCGTGCAGAACACGGCCAAGCCGGAGGAGATGGGTGTGGCAAGCTCGGGTGTCACCTTCTTCAGAAGCCTCGGGGGCACCATCGGCGTCTCGGTGATGGGCGCGGTCCTCGCCCTCAGCGCGAGCAGCCTGTTCGCGTCCAGCAAGCAAGCCCTCGGCGAGGCCATCGCCAAGCTCGGCGACAAGGGCGCCGAGGTCGCCGCGCAACTCGCCTCCGGCACGCTCCCCCAGGTGAGCCTCCTGCCCGAATCGGTGCGCCTGATCGTCGAAGACATCTACGCCCAGGCGATCTCGTCTGCGTTCATGATCGCCGCGCCGATGGCCGTCGTGAGCTTCCTGGCGATCGTCTTCCTGCCCAACCACTCCCTCACGAACATGACGACCTCCCAGCGACTCGCCGCCCAGGAGGCCGCGCTCGCGACCGACGCCGCCGGCGACGGTGCTGCGATGATCGCGGGCGAGCTTGCCGGCGACGCAGCCGCCGCCGAGATCGAGGCCGCCGCCCAGTACGAGGGCGAAGCGCCAGATGACGCCGTCGACGAGCAGGCAGCGTCGGCCAGCACCGGCCACGGCGAGCACGAAGCCCAGACGCGATGACGAGCAGCACCGAGGCTGCACCAGTCCCCCCGAGCCCCACCGCCGGCTCGCGGTCGACCCCGGCCGCGCCCAGCGCCGATCCGCGGCGCGAGCGGGCGGCCCGAGCGATCGAGGCGGAGCTCAGCGAGCTCGTCAGCCGGATCCGGCTGTACCTGCGGCGCACCGCCGAATCGGTCAGCCCCGGCCTGACACCCGCGAACTACAAGGTGCTCAGCATCATCGCCCGACGCGGGCCGATCACGCTGTCGCGGTTGACCGAGCACTTCGGCGTCGACAAGTCTCTGCTCAGCCGCGCGGTGCGCGAGCTCGAAAGCCTCGAGTTCATCGCCCGCACCCCGGATCCCGAAGACCGCCGATCGCAGTTGCTGACCGCGACGGCCTTCGGGCTGGAGCGCCTGGATGCCGCCCGCCGGAGTGAGGAGAACCGCCTCGTGGGCGCGCTCTCGGGGTGGGACGTGACCGACGTCGAGCGCCTCGCGGCACTGCTGCACGCCCTCAACTCCGGCGACGCGCCAGAGCCGTCGGAGCGGTAACAGCAGCCCAGCGTCGCCGACCGCGTTCAGTGCCCACGCAAGAAGGGCCCCACCAACACGGTGGGGCCCTTCTTGTATGTCGGTCTTCAGCCTAGATGGCGTTGACGTCGAGCGGGATGCCGGGACCGAACGTGGTCGAAACGGCACCCTTCGCGATGTAGCGGCCCTTGGCGCTGGACGGCTTGAGGCGAACGATCTCCTCGAGCGCGGCCTTGACGTTCTCGTCGAGCTGCTCGGCCGAGAAGCTGGCCTTGCCCACGACGAAGTGCACGTTGGCGTGCTTGTCGACGCGGAACTCGATCTTGCCGCCCTTGATGTCCGACACGGCCTTGACGGTGTCGGGCGTCACGGTGCGGGTCTTCGGGTTGGGCATGGGGCCGCGGGGGCCCAGCACCTTG
>JAGQTK010000020.1 GCA_020439065.1 Microthrixaceae bacterium | reverse complement strand
TTCGGAGTGGAGGCGGCGCCTGCCGCCCGAGCGATGTCGTCGGTGGATGCCTCGGCTGCGGCATCCACGTCACCGGAATGCACGGCGAAACGGCGCGGCGAGAACCCGGCGATGGCGAGGAACACCGCGACGACCGCGACGTACCCACCGAACAGTCCCACCGCGACGATGGTGCGGGTCAGCACGAACTCGTGCCCCTCGACGTTGTAGGGCTGGGGGGCGAAGAAGATGACGGCGATCAGCACGAGCCCGAGCAGCATCGTGAGCACCCCGATGGTGATGCCGTCGCGGGCCTCGGCGCTGCGGGGGCGGCGGGCGCGGAACCCCGTGATCGCCTCGATGAAGCCGGTGATCAGCGCCCAGGAGATGAGCACCGAGAAGAGCATCTCGGGGGTGCGAAGCCCGCCGAGCCCCGCGACCATGCCGGCGATGCCCGTGAAGATCGCCTGCGTGACGATCGGGGCGCGCACGCCGGACGGGTAGCTCAGCCAGGCGGCGAGGAGCAGCACGAGGGCGGTCGCGATCGCGAAGCCGCTGAAGACCGAGAGGCCCAGCTGCGCGGAATGGTCGGCGCTGAACGTCACCATGGCCGCGGCGAGCGCCGCGAAACCGGCGCGCAACAGCTGCACGTGCCGCACTTCGAGGCGGGGTGTGAATGGTGTGGTGGTGGTCACGGCGCAGGCGTCTTTCACGGCTGGATGAGGATCACCCTCCAGTGTACGTGTCCGCTCCTGTGCGGGACGTCCGAGCGCGGGATGCCCCGAGGCACCAGGTGCAGGTGCACGGCGCACTCACCCCGAGACGGCCACTGCCCGGCCGCGGCACCAGCACTGCCCGCCCTCTCGCACCAGCACTGCCGGGCCCCCGCGCCAGCCTCGCCCGCCCCATCACTCCGTGGGCTCACCGTGCTCCCGCGCCGCCGACCCGCGCGTGCGCCGCGGCTCCGGCGGCGGGGGCACCTGCTTTGCGGCGATGACGGTGCCGCGCGCGATGTGCTCGATGCCGCGCTTGCCGTCGACGCTCAGCCCGTCCGCGTCGGCGTGCAGCAGGATCCCGAGCGCGTCGGTGGCCTGACCGCTCGGCAGCAGGTAGCGCACGACCACGCGGCTGCCGACCGGGGGCAGACCACCCCCGCCCGCGCTCACCACGCCCCGGGCGCGTAGTCCTTGAGGAACACGCCGAACAGGTCTTCGCCCGCCTCGCCGCGCACGATCGGGTCGTACACGCGGGCCGCGCCGTCGACCAGGTCGAGGGGCGCGTGGAAGCCCTCCTCGGCCAGGCGAATCTTCGTCGGGTGGGGGCGCTCGTCGGTGATCCAACCGGTATCGACGCTCGTCATCAGGATCCGGTCGCTCTCAAACATCTCGCGCGCGCTCGTGCGCGTGAGCATGTTCACCGCCGCCTTGGCCATGTTGGTGTGTGGATGCCCCGGGCCCTTGTATCCGCGACCGAAGACGCCCTCCATCGCGCTCACGTTGACGATGTATTTGCGCCGCGCGGAGCTCGCGGCCATCGAGGCGCGCAGCTTCGAGATCAGAATGAACGGCGCGGTCGTGTTGGCCAGCTGCACCTCGAGCATCTCGAGCGGGTCGACCTCGTGCACGAACTGCGACCACGAGTTGCTCTCGTGCAGATCCGGCACGAGCCCGCCGGCGTCGATGGCGGTGCCGGAGGCGTGCCGTTCGAGCGAGCTCGAGCCCGGGGCCATCGCCAACTCGGTGAGCTCCTCGGCGCGCGCGACGGCCGCGGCGAGCACCGGATGCGACGAGACCGAGCGGGCGAGGGCCTCGGGGTGCGGGTCGCTCGTGTGACCGAAGGTGACCAGCTCGGGCATCGGTCCCTCATCCTGCAGCGGCACGAGCTCCGCGTCGACGAGCGGCTGGAACGCGCCCGGTGAGCGGCGCACGGTCTGCGCGGCGTTGTTGATCAGGATCTCGAGCGGCCCCGCGGCGGCGACGTCCTCGGCGAGGCCGATGACCTGGGCCGGGTCGCGCAGGTCGATACCGACGATCTTCAGGCGCTCGATCCACTCGGCCGAGTCGGGCAGGGCCTTGAAGCGGCGCACGGCGTCGCGCGGAAAGCGGGTGGTGATCGTGGTGTGGGCGCCGTCGCGCAGCAGGCGCAGCGCGATGTACATGCCGATCTTGGCGCGGCCGCCGGTGAGCAGCGCGCGCATGCCGGTGAGATCGGTGCGCGCATCGCGCTTCTGGTGGCTGAGCGCCGCACACTCGGGGCAGAGCTGGTGGTAGAACGCGTCGACCAGGGTGTACGGCTGCTTGCAGATGTAGCATCCACGCGCCTTGATCAGCGTGCCCGCGGTCGGCGAGGTGAGCCGCGTGCTGATCGGGATGCCTCGGGTCTCGTCGTCGATCCGATCGGGGGCGCCCGTCGCGGTGGCGGCGACGACCGCGCGGTCGGCGTCGGCGACCGCTTCGCGAAGCTCGCGGCGGCGCTCCTTCTTCACGGCCTTGAACATGGCGGCGGTCGCGCGGCGGAGCGTGATGAAGTCGGGATGCGTCTGGTCGACGTCCGCCATGCGGGCGAGCACATCGAGGGTTGTCGCCAGCTCCTCGGGCGAGATCCCGCTGGGGGCGTGGGCGCCGTCGGCACGCTCCCGGCGGGCGAGCTCGTTCGCGGAATCGCTCGCGGGGGAGTCACTGACGGAAGAAGCAGCAGTCGTGGAGGGCACACCGAAGTTTACGCCGGGCCTGGTGTGCGCCGGCTGAGCACGATGTCGCACCCCACCCGATCCGGCGGCGAGCGCGTCAGAGGTCGAGGACCTCGAGCCGCACCCAGGGGGTGCTCGCCTCGGTGATCCCCTCGGCGTCTCGGACAGCCTTCTTCAGGGGCAGCACGTAGTCGCCGCGCTGCGCGCTGGGAAACATCGACGTCGTCCATTCCGAGCCGCCGATGCGCGCCCGCACCCGCACCGCGCCGAAGCCGCGCGGCGGGCGCGGGAGCTCGCGAATGTCAGCGCTCAGCTCCGCTGGCACGGCCGCGAAAAACCAGGATGCTTCGATGCGGGCATCCCACCGGAACACCTCGGCGTCGAACTCGATGATCATGGGCACGAGCGTAGCCGGGGCTACCTGCCACCCCGGGCGACCGTGCTGCCGACCGTCGTCGCGCTGCGGCACGAGGTGACACGGCTGCTGGCTGTCGAGTCGTTGTCAGACCTTCTTGACGACGCTCGACTTCAGCTGCATGGCGCCGAAGCCGTCGATCTTGCAGTCGATGTCATGGCCGTTCACGGGATCGATGAGCCGAATGTTGCGCACCTTCGTGCCGGCCTTGATCGACAACGAGCCCTTCACCTTCAGCGAAGTCACCACGGTGACCGTGTCGCCGTCGGCGAGCACGTTGCCCACGCTGTCGCGCACGACGGCGGCGCCGCCTGCGCCATCGCCGCCGCTCGCGGAGGCTGCGGCATCCACCGCCTCGTCTGCCGACCACTCGTGCCCGCACATCGGGCACACGAGCAGCGGCGGCATCTCGTAGGCATGCTCGCTGGCGCATTCGGGGCAGAGGGGCAGCGTATCGCTCATGCGCTCAGGGTAGGTCGGAACGCCGGCGGAAGCCATTCGCGCGCGGCCACCGCTCCCGCGCGCAGCCACCGCCCCCACGCACAGCCACCGCCCCCACTCACAGCCGCCGCAAAACTCGCACCGCTACAGTTGCCGGCAATGAACCTCGACCGCCCTGGCACCACCATCGACGATCCCACGCTCGGCCTCACCCTCAGTGGGGGCGGCGCGTTCGGTGCGGCCCACGTCGGCGTGCTGCAGGTGCTCGAGGAACGGGGCATCCACCCCGGCATCGTCACGGGCACGAGCTCGGGTGCGCTGGTCGGTTCGGCGTTTGCCGCCGGGCTCGACGGCGAAGCGCTCGAGGAGGTCGCGCGCCGCTTTCGCTGGAGCCGGATCGCGAACTGGACGCTCCGCCCTCGCCTCGGCCTGCTCGACACCCGGGTGCTCGCCACCGGCATCGAGGGGCTGCTTGGCGCGGATCCGCTGATCGAGCACCTGCCGCGCCGCTTCGGTGCCGTCGCGACCGACCTCGGCGCCCGCCGCACCGTCACCCTCGATCAGGGACCGCTCAGCACCGCGCTGCGCGCGACGATCGCCGTGCCGGGGCTGATCTCGCCCATCCGCGTCGACGGTCGCCTCCTCGCCGACGGCGGCATGATCGACAACGTGCCGCACACGGCGGCCCGCGCGCTTGGCGCGGATCGGGTCATCGTCGTGCACCTGCACGCCAAGTGGGAGAACGTGCGCATGATGCGCACCATCACGCAGACCGCGGATCTCGCGCGCGATCCCTCCGTCATCCTCGTGCAGCCCGAGATGGAGCGCATGGCGCAGTGGACGATGCGCGACGTGCCGCGCCTGATCGCGGAGGGCCGGCGTGCGGCGATCGCGGCGCTCGAGATGGCCGAAGTCTCGGCTGACGTCACCGCCTGAGCCAGGCGCGCGCCCTCAAGCCAGGCGCGCTCCACGGCTCGACGCCGACGCCGACGACGACGCCCCGCACCCCGCATCTCGGTGCGCCGAGCCCGCGCAGCATGCTCCAACCGCCGAACCGGTTGCGTCCGCGCAGTGCGCCGAGCCCGTCCAGCCACTCGGTGGGCCGAACCGGTTCAGCCGCGCAGTGCGCCGAGCCCGTTCTCCTTGCCCGGCGCACCGACCCGGCTCAACGCGGGTCGTTCCACGACCAGATGTCGTCACCGCGCAGCGTGGCATCCGCGCCGCCGTCGCAGTAGATCGTCTGGCCGGCCATGTGCGTGTTCTCGGGGCTGGTGAGCCAGACGAGCAGCTGCGCGATCGACTCGGCGGGCTGGTGCGAGTTCAGCGGCATCGGGACGGCGGCATCCACCATCGCCGCGCCCTCGGGCGTGCGCAGCAGCTCGGCGGTCATCGGCGTGATCACGGTGCCGGGGGCGACCGCATTGAGTGGGATGCCTGCACCCGCCCAGTCCTCGCTGATCGATGCGCGGCGCACCCAGCGCGAGAGGGCCCGCTTCGAGCCGGAGTAGTTGGCGTACCCGGCCTCGGGGCCCTTGGCGGCGAGCGCGTCGCCGATCGCGAGGGTGGCGGCCTCGTCGCCGCTGAGCGCGGCCTCGACCAGTTCGGGCACGGCGGGCTGCAGCGAGGCCATCGAGGAGACGACCGCGGCCCGCGGCGCGTCCGAAGCGCGCAGCGCCGGCAGGAGCGCGGTGAGCAGCTCGGTCACGCCGAAGTAGTTGATCGCCATGGTCTTCGAGATCGGGGCCGAGATGCCGGCAGACGCGATCACGCCGTCGATGACGCCCCCGGCGAGCTCGGTGGCCTTGACCGCGGCGGCCGCGCGGTCGGAGGGGCGCGAGAGGTCTGCGTCGATGTCGGCGCCGGCCAGGTCGATCCCGATGACCTTGTCGCCGCGCGAGCGCAGCACTTCGGCGGTCGCCGCTCCGATACCCGATGCCGAACCGGTGATGACGTATGTACGTGCCATGATGTGCCTCATTTCACTTGGGGGATGCGCCGGCCGCTCGTGGCGCCGTGCGCGGGTGCACCGGCGGGTGCCGGCGCAAAGTCTTGCGATGCTGCTGCTCCTGCCGCCGTCAGGCCCGTGGCCTCGACCATCAATCCGTCGACGAATCGTGAGAGCAGGCCCGTGAGCTGTTCGACGTCGCGCTCCGACCAGCCGCCGAGCGCCCGCAGGACCATGTCGTGCCCGGCATCCACCAATCGCGTGAAGACGCCGGTGCCGAGCGGGGTCAGCTCCACCTGCGTCGCTCGCCCATCGGTGGGGTCGTCGCGCCGATCGAGCAGGCCATCGGCCCGCAATCGCGCCAGCAGCTTCGAGGTCGTGGGGCGCGTCATGCGCAACTCCGCGGCGAGGGTGCTCGGGCGGGCGGCGCCGCCCCGCAGTCCGAGCACGTAGATGGCGCGCACCATCGCATCGTCAAGCACGGGAGTGTTGCGCGTCGCACGGCCCTGCGCAGCGCCTTCGCGGGCAGCGCCTTCGCGGGCAGCGCTGTTGTGCGCAACGCTGTTGTGCGCAACGTCGCGCTGCGCCGCGCTCTCGCGCACGGCACCGAGCTGCCCAGCACCATGCTGCGCCGCGAACCGCGCCTGCAGCTCGGCCGACGTCCGGCGCGACATCAGCTCGGTGAGGGCGCCGAGCAGCGCCTCCTCACGAGGACGCAGCCGCGCCTCCGAACTGGGATCGGTGTTCGCGCCCATATCTCCCAGGGTAGACAGAATAGTTGCCTGAGGCAACTATCACCGCCAACGGGTATCGATGGGCGCGGGCATCGACGGGTCACGCAGATCGCTGGGGCGCGTGTATCGCTGGGTCGCAGGTGCCATTGGGTCACGCATATCGCTGGGGCACGCATATCGCTGGGTCTCAGGTACCACTGGGTCTCAGGTACCACTGGGTCTCAGGTACCACTGGGTCGCAGGTACCGCTGCGTCACGGATGTCGCCGCGTCGCGGGTACCGCCGCGTCGCGTGTGTCGCCGCGTCGCGGGTGCCGATGTGTCGTGTGTCAATATCCCGCCGGCACCGATATGTATCGTGGGCACGTGAGCTCCGATCGCCGCTACCCCCTGACGCTCGCGGCGCCCGTCGATCACGAGCTCGTGATCAAGAAGTCGCGCTTCATCGCGCATATCGCGCCCGTGACATCGATCGCCGATGCCGAGTCCGTCATCGCGGAGGTGCGCAAGCGCGCGTGGGATGCCCGGCACAACTGCACCGCGATGATCACCGGCCTGCTCGGCGACCAAGCACGCTCCTCCGACGACGGGGAGCCCTCGGGCACCGCCGGCGTACCGATGCTTGAGGTGCTGCGGCGGCGAGAGCTCACCGATGTGGTCGCCGTCGTGACCCGCTATTTCGGCGGCGTGAAGCTCGGGGCCGGCGGCCTCATCCGCGCGTACTCGACCGCGGTCTCTGATGCCCTCGACCTCGGCTCGCTACTGCGACGCGCCTCGCTCACCCAGGTGACCCTCGATGTGCCACACGCCGACGCCGGCCGCTTCGACAACCTGCTGCGCGATTGGGCCGGGCGCAACGATGCCGTCGTCGGTGAGCCTGACTACGGCGCGGTCGCAACGCTCGAATTGTGGGTGCCCTCGGCCGCACTCGGCGCGCTGCACGACGAGATCGCCGCAGCATCCGCGGGATCCATCACCGCGGTGATCGGGCCCGAGCGCATCATCGAGGTGCCCGTGGCCCCGCCGACAGGCTGACCACGAGCACGAGCACGAGCACGAGCACGAGCACGAGCACGAGCACGAGCAAATATCGCGGTTTGAGCCGACCCGCGCGCAGGTCGCGTAGTTTGGATGCCACAGCAACCGGCATTCAACGACGAACCCGACATCGGGCGCTGGCGCCCCGCGCGCCGCGAAAGAGAGGCACCCATGAGTAACACACTGCCCCGCACCCAGCTTCAGCTGCATTCGCTGGTCACCCCGGAGGGCGAGCTGCACCTTTCGCTCGCCGAGACGCCCCTCGCGGCGCCGGGCTCTGATGAGGTCGTGATTCGCGTCGAGGCGAGTCCGATCAACCCCTCCGACCTCGGTGGCCTGTTCGCGGGCGCGAACTGGGCCGAGTTCGAGTCCGTGGGCACACCCGCGGCCCCCGCGCTGCGCGGGCGCGTGCCCGCCGCATCGATGCCGGCCCTGCGCCCGCGCATCGGCGAACGCCTGGTCGTCGGCAACGAGAGCGCCGGCGTCGTGGTGGCGACGGGCGACAGCCCCGAGGCACAGGCCCTGCTCGGCAAGACCGTCGCGCTCAACGGTGGCGAGATGTATCAGCAGTTCCGCACGCTCAAGGCCAAGCACTGCCTCGTGCTGCGCGACGGCGACCGGCCGGCCGACGGGGCCTCGAGCTTCGTGAACCCGCTCACCTCGCAGGCGATGGTCGAGGTCATGCGGATGGAGGGCCACAAGGCGCTCGTGCACACGGCTGCGGCATCCAACCTGGGGCAGATGCTCAACCGCATCTGCATCGCCGACGGCGTTGACCTGGTCAACGTGGTGCGCCGCCCGGAGCAGGTCGCCATGCTGCGCGCACAGGGCGCGAAGTGGGTCGTCGACACCAGCGCGCCCGACTTCGAGGCGGAGCTGCTCGCCGCGATCACGGCCACGGGCGCGACGCTCGCGTTCGACGCGATCGGTGGCGGCGAGCTTGCCAGCCAGCTGCTCACCGCGATGGAGCGCGCCGCCAGCGCGAGCGCGACCGAGTACAGCCGCTACGGCTCTGCGACGCACAAGCAGGTCTACATCTACGGCGGACTCGACCGCAGCCCGACCATCCTCAATCGCGCCTACGGCATGTCGTGGGGTGTGAACGGCTGGCTGCTCACGCCGTTCCTGCAGCGCGCCGGAGTCGAGGTTGCCGAGCGTCTCCGCGCGCGCGTCGCCGCCGAGCTCACGACCACCTTCGCCAGCCACTACACCGACGAGATCACCCTCGCCGAGATGCTCGACCCGGGCAACATCGCCCAGTACGCGAAGTACTCGACCGGGCGGAAATTCCTGGTCAACCCGGCGCTCGTCCGGTAGCGCAAACGCTCCTGCATCAGGTTCGGGATGCCACTGCCCTCGCCGCCGCTGCTCCTGCCGCCGCTGCGCCACCGCCACTGCGGCGAGGGCAGCAGCGCCGGCAGCGGCATCCCGAACCGCGGGCGACACCGCAACAAATGCCCGAGCTCCGGCGTGCGGGCGGCAGGATGGAAGACACAACGTTTGGAGCGCACATGCCTGTAGTTACCGCCGACCTCTTCGATGAACTGGGCGAATCGATTCAGTCCGTCCCGATCCAGTTCCGCAGCTTCGGCCTGCGCGCGGCCTTCGACGGCCCGATCCGCACGGTGCGCTGCTTTCAAGACAACGCGCTGCTGAAGGCGACGCTCTCGACCCCGGGCGAGGGCGCGGTGCTCGTCATCGACGGCGGCGGCTCGCTCGAAACCGCGCTCATGGGCGACATGATCGCCGAGCTCGCGGTGCAGAACGGCTGGGCCGGCGCGGTCATCCTTGGCGCGATCCGCGACTCGATGGAGATCAACAAGCTCGACCTCGGCGTCAAGGCGCTCGGGACCAACCCCCGCAAGAGCACCAAGACCGGTGCCGGCGAGCTCGATGTGACCCTTGAGTTCGGTGGCGTGACGTTCCGCGTCGGCGCCCACCTCTACAGCGACGAGGATGGCATCCTCGTCGAGCGCTGAGCACTCGATCGCTAGGCTCTCGAGGACTCCACAGTCGAGCCCTCCACGCTCGACCCCTCCACACTCGAGCACTCCACACTCGAGCCCTCCACACTCGAGCCCTGCACACTCGAGCACTGCCCGCTCGAGTGTGGAGCGCTCCTGGCGCGTGAACGCGCAGCGCAAAGTGGATGCCACGGCCCACGCCATCAGAACGGTGGCGAGCCTTCGTCGACCCCCGGGGCGAAGATCGCCTCCGCGGCACCACCAATGTCGGCACCACCAACCGCAGCAGCACCAACCGCAGCACCACCAACCGCGGCACCACCAACCTCCGGGGCCGCGCCCGCTCGGGCGAGATGCCCGTTCCAGTCGTCCTCGGGTTTGAACATCACCCGCGAGACCGGTGTGTCGGGGTACACCCGCCCACTCGGACTGGTCCATTCAAGGACCCCGCCCGGTTTTTGCACCACCGCCCATCGAGTGGCGTGCTTCGTGGTGTGGTGCCCGCGGCAGAGGTGCGCGAGATTGCCTTCGCGGGTCTCGCCGCCAAGGGCGAAGTCGAGTGTGTGATCGATGTCGCTGCGGTGCACCGGCTGACGGCATCCGGGGAACCGGCAGTGCTGGTCGCGCACCTGGAGCGTGCGCTTCAGCTCCATGCTCGGGGTGTACCGGTCGACCGCGAGGACGCCGCCGGTGATCGGGTCGGTCAGGATCCGATCCCACCCCGTGGCCGCGCCGGCGAGTTCGCGGGCGGTAGCGGCGTCGATCGGACCAACGCCCGCGAGGGTCGCCGGACGGTCGCTGCGCCCCATCAGCGTCAGCACCGGAACCGTGACCTGCACCCGGCCGCGGATCGCGCCGAGCTCGGTGGTGCCGGTGTGGGCCATGGGGGCGCCCTGCAGCGCGATGTCGGCGAAGACGTCGGCCTTGACCGCCCCCTTCGAACGAGTATCCGCGGGAGCGTGTGCGTCAACGAACCCGAACGCCACTCCCGCCGCCGCTCCACCAGTCACCTCCGCCCGACGGGCGTCGATCACGCTGTCGGCCATCTGCCCCAGGCGGTCGTCAATGGCGTGGGCGATTGCGCTGGGCAGGATCGCCGTGAGCTCGGACATGCCATCCGGCAGGTCGATCACCCGGACCCCGCGACACGCCATGGCGTCGTCGTGTCGTTCGACGAACGAACGCGGATGCACCCGCTCGGCCTCCACGCGTGCCACGTGCGCCGTGCGTGCCGGCGACTCGCGCCGTGCAACCGGGAGCACCGCCGCTTCGTACTTGGCACGCGCCTCAGCGTCGGGAATGTCGTTGCCGAGATCGAGGATCTTGTGCACGTGGCCGCGGTGGATGCGCCCGGCTGCGAACGCGGCGAACGTGGCCGGGAATTTCTCCATCACGGTCAACGATTCACCCATCATCGCCTGCGCGGTGCGCGGACTGATGCGCAGGATGGAGCTGATCTCGGCGCCTTTCTCGCGGTGTGGCAGCTCGGCAGCGCGGCTGCTCGGCTCGCCGCGATCGGCCATCGCGCCCGCGATCCGAGCGACGACGCCGATGGCGCCCATCTCCCGCGCCTGCCATCTGCTGGCCTTGCGGCGTGACCGCGCGATCAGCGCGTACGCCGCCTCAAGCTCGGCCTCTTCGGCTGGCGTCTCGGTGCCGATTCCGGTGCGATTCATGTTGTCATTCTCGCAGGCGCCTCAGACATTACGGCGAAAGATTTGGTGATCTGTGGAGAACTTTTTAGAAGAAAGTTTCGCACATCACGTCGCCATCGCCCGAACGTCGTCCCCCGGAATCACCGCCCCCCCCCCCCCCCCCCCCCCGCCCCCCGCCCCCCGCAAACCCCCACCCACCCCGCCCACCACCGCACTACCGCCGCGGCGTCCACCCGTCCGGCAGCGGACCCGCGATGTCGGCGCGAGCGGCGTCGGCCGCGGCCGACCAGCCCTGGGCCGCGGCATCCCCCTCGAAGCCCCCGCGCGCGAGCCGAAAGCCAACGTCGTCGTGGCTCATGCGAGGGCCGCCGCCGCGGCGCGTGGAGGCACGAACACTCCAGGCGTCGTCGGCGAAACCGCCGCCGCGGAACACGTGATAGTCGGCGTACCGGGCGGGATCCAGCAGGTCCCAGCACCATTCCCACACATTCCCGAGCATGTCGAACGTGCCGTTGAGGTTCGGCATCTTGCCGCCCACCGCCTGTGGCGAGGTGACGCCGTCGGCCGCGGTCCACGCCACCTCGGCGAGTGGCCCATAGTGCGCGCCTTTCGAGCCGGCCCGGCAGGCGAACTCCCATTCAGCCTCGGTGGGCAGGCGATAGCCATCGGCATCAACGTGCCACGTGACGTCCTCGCCATCGAAGCTGTACGCAGCATCGAGTCCCTCCCACTCGGAGGCGGCGTTGCAGAAGCGGATCGCGCGCAGCCAGCTGACCTCACGCGCCGGACGCCGCGAACGCCCGGAGCTCTCGCCCAGCAACTCGCCGAACTGCTCTTCCGTCACCGCGAACGTGCCGATCTCGAACGGCTCGAGCTCGACGCTCCAGCGGCGCTTGCGTCGTGCGTCGTGCAGGGTGACCGTCCCGCCGGCGATGCGGGTCATCTCGAAATCAAGGCTCATGGCTCGCGCATCCCCGCGGCCTCGTCAAAATCGCGCTGCCAATCCTCCATGGCCTTGCTGGGGATGAGGCCATCGATCGCCGCTTGGAACACCAAACCGCGACGAGCGTTGACCTGCTTGATGTTGTCGACGATCTGCGCGTCAACCTCGTCGATCGCGCGTCGCACGTCACGGATGCGCTCCTCCGGCTGCTCCCAGTACCGCGGGTTGGCGAGCACGTCGAACAGGTAGCCGCGGTCGAGCGCTGCGGCGAGCTTGCCGAGCTTGTCTTCGTACTCGCTCTCGGCGAGACCGCGCTGCGCCCGATCTGCCGCCACGGTCAAGCGCTCGAACAGTGCCGTCACGTTCGACGTCAGCGCATCGATCTGGCCGATCACGCCCGCCGCCACCCTGTCACCACTGGCCACCCGCGTGACATACGCGGCACGCAGCGCGGTGAGCCGCTCGAGCAACGCCCGAATACGCGCGGGAACGGGGTCGGCTTGGCGTGTGGCCTTCGCGCGCTTGGCGCTGGCGCGTCGCCGGAGCATCCAGATCACCCCGCCCGCGGCGGCAGCGCCCGCGAGAATTGCCACCAGCACCCAGCCGAGGGGGGTCAATCCGGTGGTGGTGAAGGATGCCGCAGCCAGCGCCGCGGCGAATCCGAGCGCGAGCGACGCCCCGAAGATCGCACCGATCACGATCCACACGCGCTTCTTCAGGCGCGCGTGGCCGTTGAGCCGCAAGCCCTGCGCGTCACGCTGCCCACCGAACAGCGTGATCAGCACGTCGATCAGCCACCAGTACCCGAAGCCGCCGAACGTGACGAGCTTGAGCAGCGCCGATCGGGTCTTGCCGAGGTAGAACCGGTCGGCGCCGAACATGCCAAGAAGGTAGGCGAGCAGGAGGGTCACGATGAAGCTCTTGCCGCCCTCGGGCACCACGTCGGCAGACGCGACGGGATGCTGCGGCTGCGGCCGCGGCTGCGGCTGCGGCGGCGCCCACAGCGAGGGCGGCTCCGCCGATGCGCCCTGCGGAATGTCTGCTGACACGGCGACCCCCCTCTTCGCTTCGCTGCTGTGTGCCGCTCATTCTGTCAGGTGCCTCCCCCACGCAGTCAGGTGCCTCCCCACGCGCGTCGGCCGGCACTCACCGCGGCGCATAGCGATGCAGCACGACGTCATCCGGAAGCACCTCCGCGCTGATCAGACGAAGCTCCGGCAGAAATCCCGCGGCAAAATACGGGATGCCTCGGCCAAGAACGACCGGCTGCGTGAACATCGCGAACTCATCGATCAGGCCCGCCGCCCCCAACGATGCCGCCAGGCTCGCACCGCTCACCTCGATTTCACCCTCGGTTTCGCGCTTGATGCGACGCAGCGCCGCAACGGCATCCGAGCCGATCAGGGTGACGTCGTCGGGCAAGACGGCGCCGGCGGCTGAGGCATCCATCGACGCGGAGCAGACGATCTTGGGCGTCCGCACCCACTCGCGCGCGAATTGCGCACCGATCTCGTCGCGATCCGGGTCCGGCTCACCCCAGGAACGCATCACCTCCCACATCCGGCGCCCGTACACCGAGAGCGCGACGTCGCGCTGGTGCGCGTTGAACCAGCGGTGCAGCTGCGGCCCCGGCACCGGCAGCGTGATCTGCCCGTCCGGGGCGGCGATGAACCCGTCGAGCGAGACGAGCATTCCGTACGACACGTGCCCCATGGCATCCTCCTCCGCGAGCGCATGCTGCGAGCGCGCACCGCGAGTGCACCGCGAGTGCATACCCGGCGCTTACCCGGTGGGGCGATGCTATGTCGATCGTGCGGTGGATGCGAGAGCCCCGCCAACTCGCCCTATCCCGCCGCCCACGCGCCGTGAGAGCATTCCGACATGATCAACCTCACCCTCAACAATGGCGTCGTCATGCCGGCGCTCGGCCTCGGCGTCTATCAGAGCGCGCCCGCGGCGACAGCCGATGCGGTCGAGAGCGCGCTGCGGGTGGGGTACCGGCACATCGACACCGCCGCGGCGTATCTGAATGAGCGCGAGGTTGGCGAAGGCATCCGTCGTTCTGGCGTGCCGCGCGATGAGGTGTTCATCGAGACCAAGGTGTGGGTCTCTGACTACGGCTACGACAAGACCCTGCACGCGTTCGACAAGGCGCGCGGCAAGCTCGGCGTCGACACGCTCGACCTGCTGATTTTGCATCAGCCCGCGCCCGCCGACTTCGACGCGGTCATCGCCGCCTACAACGCGCTCGAGGCGCTGCTGGCCGACGGCAAGGTGCGCGCGATCGGGGTGAGCAACTTCATGCCGCATCACCTGGAGCGCCTCATGCAAGCAACCGCGGTGGTGCCTGCGATCAACCAGATCGAGCTGCACCCGTTCTTCGCGCAGCGCGATGTGCAGGCCGCGAATGCCACCCACGGCATCGTGACGCAGGCGTGGTCGCCCATCGGCGGCATCACGTTCTACCCGCGGCGGGGTGCGGTGGGCGAGCGCGTGAGCGTGATGGATGCCCCGACAATTCGCGAGATCGCCGGCGCACACGGCAAGAGCCCGGCCCAGGTGATGCTGCGCTGGCACCTGCAAGCGGGCCGGTCGGCGATCCCCAAGTCGGTCACGCCGTCGCGCATCGCCGAGAACTTCGAGGTGTTCGACTTCACCCTCAGTGCCGAAGACATCGAGCGCATCAACCGCCTCGACACGGGCACGCGCGGCGGCCCGGACCCCGACCAGCCGCCGGCGAGCTTTTTCGACTTCGTGATTCCGGAGGCGTAACGAGGCGCCCTCCGTCGCGGCGGAGGCGCCGCTCGGAACGGCTCGAATTTGATGCGTATCCCTGTGCACACCCGAATCACGAGCACTACAGTGCACTCATGACCGCACCCCGCACCGATGTCGCCCTGATCACTGGAACCTCCTCCGGCATGGGCATGCATGCCGCCGTGCACCTCGCGCGGCGCGGGCTGCACGTGGTCGCGACGATGCGCGATCCGCAACGCGGCGAGCGCCTGCGCGCCGCGGCGGCCGAGGCCGGCTTCACGCTCGACATACGCGCCCTCGACGTCACCGATCATGCAGCCGCGGCCGACCTCGTGGCCGCGATCGAGGCCGAGCACGGCGGCGTCGATGTGCTGGTCAACAACGCGGGCCGCGGCAACGTGGCCACCGCCGAGCAGCTGACCATGGAGCAGGTGCGTGCGCAGCTCGAGATCAACTACCTCGCTCCGGTCAACCTCACCAAGCTCGTACTGCCCGGGATGCGTCAGCGCCGCCGGGGCACCATCCTCAGCGTGACGAGCGTGGGCGGCGCCGTGGGGCAGCCCTTCGCCGAGGCGTACTGCGGCGCCAAGTTCGCCGTCGAGGGGTTCATGCAGTCACTCGCCGTCGTCGCCGAACGATTCGGCGTGCGAGTGGGGGTCATCGAGCCGGCCGCGGTCGCGAGTGACTTCGTGGCCAACGTCGACCGTGCGGAGCGCGGCGGCCCGTACGAGCCTTTGCTCGCCGCGTACCTCGCGCGCAGCTCCAACAGCTTCGCGACTGCGCAGAGCGCGGTCGACGCGGGCGCCGCGATCGCCGACGCCGTGCTCGCCGACGCGTTTCGCTTCCGCTGGCAGACGTCTGAGCGCGCTACCGCCTTCGTCGGCCTCTCACTCGCCGATATCGATGGCGAGGGCGTGCTGAGCGCCACCCGCCAATGGATCTCTGACGGCATCGTGTAGTTCGCGGTGGCTCGTCGTCCCCGGGGGTGCAAGCCTTGCGGCATGGCGAAACAACGCTACCGCTCGACGTCCCCCGCCTCACCCGCGGCGATCGCGATCAGCACCGCGCCGTCGCCCTCGAGGAGCGTGGCGGTGAACTTGACGGCGGTGACGCCCGAGACCGGATCGGAGAGCGAGATGGTGTTCGGAGCCCCGTCGCACTCGATCTCGACGGATTCATCGCCGAGCCACGAAGAATCCACACGCAATGTGTAGCCGGCGCGGACTTTCGCGCCCCCGGAGCAGGCGAACGCCACGCCGTCGACGCGCACGGCGTGCTCGTACGAAAGCATGACCTCGTCCGGCATAAGCCAGTCTTGCTCGCCGAGCTGCAGCGTGCCAGAACCGAGAAAGCCGTCTTGCATGGCGGCGAGCATCACCAGGTCGCCAGGTGAAAGCTCCGCGCTGCCTTCTTCTTCGGGCGCGATCCGTGACGCTTCTTCGGGCGCGGCTGGCAAAGCACATCCGGCCAAGCCTGCAATCAGCACCGCAGCAAGCGCGAGCGGGGCGGTACGAAAACGCACGTGTAGGAACCGCTCAGAAATGTCCGGGAAAATCGCGATAGTCCGCGGGTGGCGAGGGCGAAACGTCCGCGATCCGAGCTCGCAATCGTGCCACGACTTGTCCGCGGAGGCGGCAATGCGGTCCGATGCTCTGGGCCAACGAGAACGCGCAGGACTCCGCTGGCTACCTCGCGAAGCAGACCGTGTCGCCAGCAAGCCCATCGACGCGCAGCTCATACCGAACGTTGTCGAGGTCGGCGACGTTCCACTCGTCCGTGAAGGTGAGCGATTGTCCGGGCGCAACGTCCTCAGCACCGTAGCCGGTTGGCCATTCACCGTAGCTGATCACTGAAGTGTCCATGTCGGTCGCCGGAACTGCCAGTGCAAACAAAGAAGGGTCCCAGGTTCGATCCTCCGACAGATTCGCGATCGTTACCGTGAACACCGCGTTCGCCTCGGGATTGCTTCCGTCCGGAAGCGCAGTCGGTGCTTCCACTGTGATGGTGACCGGAATGTTTCCCTGCGTATAGCGGAGCTCGATCGGAGCTGCGTTGCCAAATCCACCGCCATCCTCACACCAAAACGGCAGATCAACCGTCGCGGTCTCGGGGTCCTCCTGATCCGAGGCTTCGGGTGAAGGCTCCTCTTCGACGGGGAAGGAATGGTAGTTGACAACGATGTTGACGTCGCGCTGAAAGACCTCGCCCTTCTCGAACGATGCCACGCCGCCGATCTCGACCTCGTCCACCTCCTCGGGATTGTTTAGCCAGCCAGTGATGAGGTCACCAAGCGCGATTGTTTCGATGTTCGTAAACCCAGCCGCCTCGAGTGCTTCGACCACATCCGTGTACAGCTCACCCTCGAGATCCGCGGACGACGCTGGCATCCGAGCCTGGTCGGACGGTAATGCCTCGGATTCCGACCCGCTACACGCCGCAAGCGACAGCGTCATCGCGATCAGAAGGCTCGCCGCGAGTGCGCGCTTGGTCATCCCAGTGGTCCCCCTACGTCGAGCATCCGACGTTCGGACCCGCTCATAGATGATCAGACTAGATGGTCGCCGCGACATCCCTAAGCCATTGCAGCAAGGGCGCGAGCTCAACTGCCCGAGGGCTTATCGATCCCACCACACAGAGGTGAGGAAGCCCATGACCAGCATGCCGCAACCGGCCGGCCTCCCGTCAGCCTGCGACCGGCCGCCAGTCAAGTCCAGTTGTTCTCGCGCCTCGCTGCAGTCCAGCTTTCGAGCGCCGACCACTCGAGCCGACACACGATACGTTGGGCCGAGCCCATTTTGCGAAAGCTGTGCCAAGACGAGCGGAGAAGCAGTGTCGAGACGAGACTTCCCTGCTCTGAATCCAGGATTTACGTACTTTCGGCGCGGGCTAGATTCGATCAACAAGACGATCTGGCCGACCGTGTTCGGCTTGGACCGGTTGCGAGTTGCTGTCCGCGAAGTACGCAATCAATCACCCCAAGCGGGTAACGCGGAAATCATCGAGCTCGTCGCTGGTGGTGCGACCGTGCCGATTCAAACCGACCTAACCCGCTTTGAAGATGATTTCACGACCGAGGAACAACAGGCACTGATCGGACAGCTCGCTCTGTTCGGGCTGACCTCCCACCTCGAAGGTGCATTGGAATCGGCCTGTGCAGCGACCGGGCTCTCGCACAAATCGCTTATGTTCGCTCCGGATGAGGACGCTTGGAACGATTCTTCAAGGTGGGCTGAACTGAACTCGACCTGGGCGGCCCTTCGACAGGGCGGCTCGGCGCTTATTGAGGCGAACTATCTTGCAAGATACTCACGCAGCCCGCATTTCTCCGTCATGCGCATCCCGGCACTTGAGGCGGGCTTCCGCTACTGGAAGGAGGCCAGAAACGCCCTCATCCATGCCGGCGGATCAGCAAGCTCGAGATTCATTGAAGCCCAGACCGCTTACAACATGGTTAAGCGCGCAGATCTCGGCGTCCGAAGTAAGGCGATGCTGTCAGTCGATGGCCATGTGCTCGGCAGTCCTCGCCCTGCAGGCATGTTGAAGCTCGGCGATCCAATCGTTATTAGCCCTTACGCAGCATTCAATGCCGCCGACATAATGCTCAAGCTGGCGTACACTCTCGACTTCCTTATCGCGCGGACACCTCGTGGCGAAGC
>JAGQTK010000209.1 GCA_020439065.1 Microthrixaceae bacterium | reverse complement strand
GCTCGGCCGAGGCATCCACCCTGGACGCACTCGACACCCTCGTGCAGGGACTCATCGCGCAGCGCGCTGCTGCCCGCGATGCCAAAGACTGGCCCGCGGCCGATCGCATCAGAGATGTGATCGCTGCCGCGGGGATCACCCTCGAAGACGCCTCTGGCGCAACACATTGGAGCATCAATGGCCGGTAACAAGCCCGGACGCCCCGGCGCCCGAAAGACGAAGAAGGGCCCCACCAAGGGCAGCGGCGGGAAGGGGCGCTCGAGTCTCGAGGGCCGCGGTCCGACCCCGAAGGCCGAAGACCGCGCCTGGCACCCCGCCGGCAAGCGAAAGGCCGCGCAGGAGCGCTTCGCGGCGGCGGGCGGCAAGCCGAAGCCGGCGAACGGCGGTCGCGGCGGCGGCTCGCGATCGCCGAAGCAGAGCGATGACACCGAGATCGTGACCGGTCGCAACTCGGTGCTCGAGGCGCTGCGGGCCAAGATCCCCGCGACCGCCTTCTACGTCGCGCAGCGCGTGGAGATGGATGACCGCGTCAAAGAGATGCTCTCGATCGCGACGCACCGGGGCATCGCCGTGCTCGAGGTCACGCGCCCGGAGCTTGATCGCATGGCCGGCTTCGACGGTGTGCACCAGGGCGTGGCCCTGAAGGTGCCGCCCTATGAGTACGCGCACCCCTACGACCTCCTCGAAGCGGTCGTCGATCGGGGCGAGACCCCGCTGTTCGTCGCGCTCGATGGCATCACCGACCCGCGCAACCTCGGCGCCATCATCCGCTCGACCGCCGCGTTCGGCGGGCACGGCGTCATCGTGCCGCAGCGCCGCTCGGCGAGCGTGAACTCTGCCGCGTGGAAGACGAGCGCCGGCGCGGCCGCGCGCACGCCCGTCGCGCTCGCATCGAACCTGACGGCGACGCTGAAGGACTTCAAGAAGCAGGGCGTGTTCGTGCTGGGTCTCGACGGCGACGGCGATGTGCGCCTGCCCGAGCTCGAGTTGGCCGAACGGCCGATCGTCATCGTCGTCGGCAGCGAGGGCAAGGGGCTCTCGCGCCTGGTCGCCGAGACGTGCGATCAGATCGTGTCGATCCCGATCTCGGCGGCGACCGAGTCGCTCAACGCCGGTATCGCGACCTCGGTCGCGCTGTACGAGGTCGCGAAGCGCCGCGAGGGGTGAGTGCGCCGTCGGTGCCCGCGCGCGGGTGCCGACGCGCGGGCACCGGGCGGCGCGGCTGACGCCGCAACGGCCCGCTCAGACGAGGTCACGCCAATCGACCGTCTCCGCGTGGCCGTCACCGGATCCGTCCGCGGCCTCGTTCGCGACGCGCGTGGGCTGGGTGATCGGCTGGCCGTCTGGCCCGAGCTGCGGGATGGCGAGGGTCTCGGTCAGCGGCCCCATGATGGTCGCTTCGTCACGTCGATGCCGCAGCACGTCGTTGATGTACGAGGTCAGCACCTCCGAGATCGGCACCGCGCTCTCGCGCTGCTGCGACATGTACCAGCGGTGCTCGAGCACGTGGTGAAAGACCTCGGCGGGCTCGAGCTTGGCGCGCAGCTCTGCCGGGATGGCCTTCACCACGGGCTCGAACACGCGCGTGAGCCACTCGTGCGCGATCATCTCCTCGTCGAGGCCGGGGCGGCTGACCATGGCGCGGTACGAGTCGAGATCGTTCAGCAGGCGCCGGGCCTGGTTCTCTTCGACGTCGAGCCCGGTGAGGCGGATCAGTCGGCGCTGGTGATGACCCGCGTCGACCACCTTCGGCTGGATCGAGACGTGCGAGCCGGTGCCGTCGGTGGCGATCGCCATCTCGCCGATGTCGAAGCCGAGATCGTTCAGCCGCTGCACCCGCTCGTTGATGCGCCACGCCTCCGCCGATGAGAACGACTCCTCCTCGGTGAGCGCGCTCCACAGCGAGGAGTAGGCGGCCACGAGCCGATCGGCGATCTCGATGGCGTCGATCCCGTCGTCGAGCCGGCCGCTGGCCTCCAGATCCATGATCTCGCCGGCGATGTTCGTGCGGGCGACCTCGAGGTCGTGGGAACGCTGCCCCGGGGTGAGCCCGCCCTCGTGCAACTCGCCGGTCTCGGCATCCACCAGATACGCGGCGAAGGCGCCCGCGTCGCGACGAAACAGGGTGTTCGAGAGTGAGACGTCGCCCCAGAAGAATCCGACGTTGTGCAGGCGCACGAGCAGCACCGCGAGCGCGTCGACGAGGCGGGTGGCGGTGTCGGGGCGCAGCACCTGCTGGAACAGTGCGCGATAGGGGAGCGAGAACTTCAGGTGCGCGGTCACGAGCGCGGCGGGCAGGGCCCGCCCCTCGGCGTCGACCCGACCGGCGATCACCGCGCCCCGCTCGACGCAGGGCACCGCGAGCCGGGCGAGGTTGCCGAGCATGTCGTACTCGCGGCGAGCCATCTGTTCGGTGGTCTCTTTGACCGCGATCACGCCACCCGAGAGCATCGCGAAGCGCACGAGGTGGCGAGAGAGCCCCTTCGGCAGCGACACGATCACGCTGCTCGGCCAGTGCTCCAGCGGCAGCGCCCACGGGAGCGCGAGGAGCCCCGGGTCCACCGTGCGGGCGCTGATGCTCAGGGCCATGGCGGACGCGACTCAGTCGGCGGTGATGGGCGCGTTGTTCAGGCGCTCGCCGCTTTCGATGTCGAAGGTGTGCACGTGGTTGTGCCGCGCGGTGAGGCTGACGGTCTCGCCGGCATTCGGGTGGTTGCGGCCGTCGACGCGGGCGACCACCTCCGTGCGCTCGCCGCCGATCTCGGTGTGCCCGTACAGGTACCCGTCCGCGCCGAGCTCTTCGACGAGGTCGATCTGCACGCTGAGCCCGGGGCCGCCGGCCGGGCCGACGACGATGTCTTCGGGGCGCACGCCCACGGTGACCTGGGAGCCCGTCGCGCGGGCCACCGTGTCACGTTCGAGGGGCACCTCGGCCGAGCCGAACGCGACGCCACCGTCGGTGAGGTCGCTTGCGAACAGGTTCATGGCGGGCGAACCGATGAAGCCGGCGACGAACACGTTGCTCGGGCTCTCGTACAGATCACGCGGGGTGCCGACCTGCTGCAGCACGCCGTCTTTGAGCACGGCGATGCGGTCGCCCATGGTCAGCGCCTCGGTCTGGTCGTGGGTGACGTAAACCATCGAGGCGCCCTGATCGCGGTGAAAGCGCACGATCTCGGCGCGCATGGCGGTGCGGAATTCGGCATCGAGG
>JAGQTK010000208.1 GCA_020439065.1 Microthrixaceae bacterium | reverse complement strand
ACGAGGACGCCGTGGTGAACGCGATCGACGTGCCGAGCATCTACGAGATCCCCACCATGCTGAACGAGCAGGGCTTGGATGCCTACATCGTGCGGGCCCTGGGGCTGCACGATGCGACCGAGGTCGACTGGTCGCGCTGGGAGCACCTCCTGCGCGTGGTGCACCACCCCAAGCACGACGTTACGATCGGCATCGTCGGCAAGTACGTCGACCTGCCCGACGCGTACCTCTCGGTGACCGAGGCGCTGCGCGCGGGCGGCTTCGCGAACGAGGCGAAGGTGCACCTGAAGTGGATCCCCGCCGACGAGTGCGAGAGCGCGGAGGGCGCAGCGAAGGCGCTCGCCGACGTCGACGGCATCTGCGTGCCGGGTGGGTTCGGGATTCGAGGCATCGACGGCAAGCTCGGCGCGCTGAAGTTCGCGCGCGAACAGGGCATCCCGACCCTCGGCCTGTGCCTGGGCCTGCAGTGCATGGTGATCGAGTACGCACGGAACATGGGCGGCCTCGAGGGCGCCTCGTCGACCGAGTTCGACCCCGACACAGAGTTCCCCGTCATCGCGACCATGGAGGAGCAGGTCGAGATCATCGCCGGCGGCGACCTGGGCGGCACGATGCGGCTCGGGCTCTACGAGGCTGACCTGGCCGAGGGTTCGCTGGCGCGCGAGCTGTATGGTGCGGCGCGGGTCGAAGAGCGCCACCGCCACCGCTACGAGGTCAACAACCACTACCGGGCCCAGATCGCCGAGGCGGGCCTGCGCTTCTCGGGGCTCTCGCCTGACCGCAATCTCGTCGAGTACGTCGAACTGCCGCGCGAGGTGCATCCCTTCTACATCGCAACGCAAGCGCACCCCGAGCTGCGCTCGCGTCCGACCGACCCGCACCCGCTGTTTCGCGGCCTGGTCGCGGCGGCGCTCGAGCGCCACCGTGCGAGCGAGCTGTTCGGCGACGACGACAGCGAGTGAGATGCGTCGCGCCGCGGATGGCACTCCGGTGAACGCCTCGAGCCTCACCGATGAGCCATTCGCGGTCGCGGTGCACTCCAGCGACCGGGTATATGCGGGCCGCGTCTGGGACGTGCGGGCCGAGGTCTTCGACTACAACGGGGTCCCGATCCGCCGCGAGTTTGTCGCGCACACCGGGGTGGTCGCCGTGCTCGCGCTGGATGAAGCGGGGCGGCTGCTGCTGATCCAGCAGTACCGTCACCCGATCCGCGAGCGCGAATGGGAACTGCCCGCCGGCCTGCTCGATGTGCCCGGGGAAGGGCTCGCCGACGCCGCGCGTCGTGAACTGGCCGAGGAGGCCGACCTTGCGGCATCCACCCTCGAGCCGTTGCTCGCAATGCACACCTCCCCGGGAGGCAGCGACGAGCTCGTGCACATCTTCTTGGCGACGGGGCTGCGCGCCACACCCCTCGCGCACGAGCGCGATGCGGAAGAAGCCGATATCCGCATCGAATGGATGCCACTTGCCGACGCCGTCGCAGCGGTGATGGCAGGCCGGATGCGCAACGGCATCCTCGTGGCCGGGGTGCTCGCGGCCGCGCAGCGCATGCGCACGACGGCGACCGCGACGGGGTGACGATGCGCATCGAGGCAGTCATCGACGCGTATTTGCGGCACGTGACCATCGAGCGCGGACTCTCGGAGCACACGACCGCCGCGTATCGCCGTGACCTGGAGGCCTACCGGCGCTGGCTGGAGGGGGAGGGCATCGAGCGCATCGAGGCCGTGACCCACGCCGTCACGAGCGCCTACCTCGCGGCCCGGGCGGGCGCGAGGCCCGCACCCGCGGCATCCACCCTCGCCCGCGTGCAGTCCTCGTTGCGTGGGCTGCACCGCTTCGCCGCCGCCGAGGGGATCTCCGAGGCCGATCCGAGCGCACGGCTGCGGCCGCCCAAGCAGGCGGCCCGGCTCCCGAAGGCGCTGAGCATCGAACAGGTGGAACGGCTGCTGGAGGCGAGCTCGGTGCTGGAGGACGGCGCAGGCGACGACGCCGCGCTGGCGGCGCTTCGCGATCGCGCGCTGCTGGAGCTGCTGTACGCGACGGGGGCGCGCGTGTCGGAGGTCGTCCTGCTCGACGTCGACGATCTTGTGGGTGCTTCCGCGGGCGCGGGTGCGGGCGCTGCCACTGGCGCGCCGGATGCTGCCGACGACGCCGATCGCCCCGTGGGCGCCGCGGGCGAGCTCGTGCGCCTGCGCGGCAAGGGCGACAAGGAGCGCATCGTGCCGCTGGGCAGCTTCGCCCGCGCCGCCCTCGACGCGTACCTCGTGCGTGCCCGGCCGATCCTCGCCACACGGGGGAGCGCGACGCCGCGCGCGTTTCTGGGGCTGCGGGGCATCCCGCTGTCACGGCAGAGCGCGTGGCTGATTCTTCAACGCGCGGCGGCCGCGGCGCGCCTGGGCGTTGCGGTCTCGCCGCACACGCTGCGGCACTCCTTCGCGACCCACCTCCTGCAGGGCGGGGCCGATGTGCGGGTGGTGCAAGAGCTGCTCGGGCACTCCTCGGTGGCGACCACCCAGATCTACACCTTGGTGACGGTGGATTCGCTGCGGGATGTCTATGCCACGGCGCATCCGCGCGCCAGATAAGCCGATGGCGCATGGATGACTAGAATCGGATGAGGTTTATCGGAGCGAAGCGAGGCGTCTGTGGCGGGGAAAGCGAAAAACGCGACTGGGCGGTCGAAAGACGTGACGCTCGGTCCGACGGGGCGCCCGTACCAGGGCTTTCCGACCCCGCCGAAGCTCGCGCAGCACGGACCTGCGCGCATCATCGCGCTGTGCAACCAGAAGGGCGGCGTCGGTAAGACGACGACCACCATCAACCTCGCCGCGTCCCTCGCCTCTTACGGCCGCCGCGTGCTCGCGGTCGACTTCGACCCCCAGGGCGCGCTCTCGGCCGGGCTCGGCATCGCGACCCACGACGTGCCCACCATCTATGACCTGCTGCTTGACACCAAGCGCGACCCGCACGAGGTGATCATCCAGACCCGCGTCGAGGGCCTCGACGTGCTGCCGGCGAACATCGACCTCTCGGCCGCCGAGGTGCACCTCGTCAACGAGGTCGCCCGCGAGACGATCCTCGCGCGCGTGCTGCGCAAGGTCGCCGACGAGTACGACGTCATCCTCGTCGACTGCCAGCCCTCGCTCGGGTTGCTCACCGTCAACGCGCTCACCGCGGCCCACGGGGTGCTCATTCCGATGGAGTGCGAGTTCTTCGCGCTGCGCG
>JAGQTK010000207.1 GCA_020439065.1 Microthrixaceae bacterium | reverse complement strand
CCCATGACCGTCAGTGGGCAGTTCTCATGTCCGCCAGCGGGCAGCTTCGTGGCCGTCTCCGGGCAGTTTCTCGTGGCCGCCGACACTGAAACTCATCCCCGCTCGCCGAGTGGTAGCTAATCCAGCTACCGAGTGGGCTTAGGAGGACAAAGGCCGTTATTGGGAGGCCGACTTCCTGCGCAACTATCGAACGCTGCAATGCAGGCATCGGCTCACGTAAAATGAGAACTGCAGCAGGGTTCCCGCCCGAAAAGATACCGGAGCTGTCTATGCAGCCGAATGCCAGATAGGAATAGGCAGCCTCAACGCTGTCGCCGATCATCCGACCTCACCGCTGCTCGTGACGTCTGCTGCGGGCAACTTCGGAGAGTCGCCCCATAGCAACGTCTGGCGTCGCGAGGAGCGCTAAGGGATCACTTCGTAAGACGGGCAATAACGCCCGCCGTAACTCGAGGCACGTGAGCTCGTGAACGCGCACGCTGGATGAGCCGATGGGCGACGTTCTCAAGATCCCAGCGAGCAGCGACTCCGTTGTCGCAGTGTCCTGAGCGAACGCCTCGCCAGCCCCGTGGTAGTCGACATCACGAATATATACCGTCGGCGAGACGTACTGCGGGCCGGAGCCGAAATCAGCAACGCCTTCGAACACCTCATAGTCGGCGTGGTGAGGCGCGCCGGCAAGGAACTCGATCCGATGCGTCTGGGTGAAACCGCGCGTCCCCAGACCGACGATGGTCGCGTCGTAAGCCTCGAGCCACGCGGCGACCGAGCCCGCGCCGAACGGCGTGGGGGAGGCCCTGAACGGGAAGTCTGGAAGCGAACCGCCGAGTACCACGTACGAGTACACGGGGTCGTGCGAGCGCACCGCGCCCTCAATGTCGTCCTGCACCCACGTAGCGAGCAAGCCGGCTTCCGAGACTGACCGTTCGAAATGGTACGAACGGCTGTTCACGAAGCTAGGGGTAAACGCGGGGAGCACGACCATCACGCCTGCATTGGCCAAGCACATGAGTTCATCGACGAGGGCACGACGCAACGTCGGGACTCGGATCGAGTCGCCCGCCGCAAGCAGGGTAGGCAGGGAGACATGCATCACCAACACGCCCGAGCTACATCCTTGAGCTGCTGCTCGAACCGCTTCAAGCACGTCGGCGACGGTCAACGTCGCAGCGGTACGCACATCGAGCGGTTCGGGGATCGTTCGGCACGCGAGCGCGAAGTCGCGAAGCGTGATGGAAGGCTTGACGAGATCTTCGACATCAACCAGGAGTCCACGCGCTTCCAATGCGACTACCAACTCCGCTCTGTCGAGTGAATCGATTCCAAGGCTGTTGAGTTCTACACATCCAGGCTCACCTACGATTGAGACGCCAAAGAGCGATTCGATAACCATCACTACGGCGCTCTCCGCTTCTCTATCTTCGCGCTCGTGACCGCACGTGTCGGTGACCAACTCTTCGGCGTCCTGCCGAAGATGCGCAGCGAAGTCCAATTTGCCGTTGGGTGTGACGCGGAATTCGTCGACTGACACGACGAGGCCTGGAATCGCGTGCGTAGGAAGCCGCTCCCGGCAATGTGCTTTGAGCTTCTCCGTGTCGATGTCGGCGGGTGTAACCAGCGCAATCAGAACCTGTCGGCGCCGGCCATCCAGTCCATTGAACGAATGGACCCGAACCGCGGCTCGTCGGACTCCATCGAAGGCCTCTATCGTGCGCTCGACGGCTTCGAGTTCGATGCGGATACCGCGGAACTTCGCCTGGTGATCTAGCCTCCCGAGGAGCTCGAGTTCCCCCCAATTCGTGAAACGACCCAGGTCGCCGGTTCGGTAGACCCGCTCGGAGGACCGGTTGTCCATGGCGAACCGGGCCTCTTCGGCTGGCGAGGACCCTGCGTACCCAACGCCAATTGGCTCCCAGCAATGCAAACCTCGCCGGCATCGCCGATGGGAACCGGCGCAAGAGAGGCATCAAGCACGACAACGCGGTTCCCGCCCATCGGCGCGCCGACCGTCATCACCTCGGGCTCATCGGAGCGAGGGCACTCCTTAGACGTCACCGCGACGGTGGCCTCAGCAGGCCCGTACTGGTTCCACAGCGTGGCGTTTTTCCATACACCGTAGAAGCGGCGCCGTGTGAGGTCCGACAGCGGCTCGCCGTTGCAGACGACTGCTCTCAGGTTGCTGCCAGCTACATGATTCGGATCTCTAATGGCTGCCGCCATCACCGCTTCGAGTACCGTCGGCACGAACTGAGCGACGGTGATTCCGCCATCTCGGATGAACCGAAGAAGCTCCGACGGCGCGCTTCGTATTGCCTCAGGACAGTAGACCAAGGCGCCGCCATGGGTGAGCGGCAACCAGAGTTCGGTCACCGACAAGTCGAACGCGAGCCGGGAACGCTGCAGCATACGATCCGCAGCGCGCAACGCGAGAACCTCGCCTTCCCAACTCAGAAAGTCGGCGAGAGCTTGATGCGGAATCATCACGTCTCGTACCCGCCACCGCTCCAGCCTTCCAGCCTTCAGCCCCGAACCAGTGGAGGCTGTTGCTTGGACGCTATGACCCTGCCGGCTCGCCGCAGGCGTTCTACCGCGTGGATGGCCGCCGGCGCGTGATGGACGCGGTATCCAGTGCAAGCCTATTCACGGGCATTTCATTCGGAGGGACTGTCAGAAGGTCGCGGTCCTTGTGGCGGCGCTATTGAGATCCACGGCCGTCCTACGAGGACGAAGTGTTGTTAGCGAGCTATGTACTTCCGCAGACTTGGCCCATGGCGGCTCGTGGTCTTTGCCTCGTATTGACGCTCGTGCTTGTCGCGCTCGTTGGCTGCACGGACGACCCAGTCCCCAATAGGCCGACACCATCGGCGGAGTCGGTCGCGGTGTCGGGTCCTGCGAATGCCCGCGAGCGCACCATCCCGGGTGTGGCGATGTCGTGGCCGTCTGGCGCGTTCGCAGACGATGGGGCGATCGCCATGGAGGCGGTGCGGATCCCTGAGGATGCCGTTCAGGTCGGCGATCTCCCGGACGGTGTTCTGGTCCCTGTTGGGGAAGGGGTGTCGGTGAAGTCCTCCGAGCAACCCGTGAAGCCGGTGCAGTTCGTGTTCACAGTTCCCCAGGATCTGCGCGGGTCGCCGGATCCGCTCGTCGTCGTCTGGCGGGGGGAAGAAGGCTGGTCCTGGCTACCGACGACGGTCAGCGCGGATCGGGGCAGTGCGAGCGCCCAGTCGATGCATTTCT
>JAGQTK010000206.1 GCA_020439065.1 Microthrixaceae bacterium | reverse complement strand
GCCGCCGAGACGGGCAAAGCGTTCGCCGAGGGCGATGTCGAGGTGAGCGAGGCCGTGGACTTCGCCGCGTACTACGCGGCGACCGCGCACGAGCTCGACTCGGTGGCCGGGGCGGTGTTCGTGCCCTCGCGGGTGACGCTGGTCGCACCCCCCTGGAACTTTCCGATCGCCATCCCCGCGGGCGGCGTCCTCGCCGCGCTCGCCGCGGGCTCCGGCGTGGTGCTCAAACCCGCGCCCCAGGCACGGCGCTGCGCGGCAGTGTTGGCCGAGGCCCTGTGGTCGGCCGGGGTGCCGCGCGATCTGCTTGCGCTGGTCGATGTGGACGAGGAGGCGCTCGGGCGCCAACTGGTCGCGCACCCCCTCGTTGAGCGCGTGATCCTCACCGGCTCGTGGGAGACCGCCCGGCTGTTTCGCTCCTGGCGCGCCGAGCTGCCGCTGCTTGCTGAGACCAGCGGCAAGAACGCGATGATCGTGACACCCTCGGCCGATGTCGACCTCGCCGTCGCCGACCTCGTGCGCAGCGCGTTCGGGCACGCCGGGCAGAAGTGCTCGGCCGCGAGCCTGGTGATCCTGGTCGGGGCGATGGGCTCCTCGGCGCGCTTCGCGAGGCAGCTCGTCGACGCCACGCGCTCGCTTCGGGTGGGGCCGCCCGATGACCCGCGCAACGAGGTGGGCCCGCTGATCGGGCCGCCGACGGGCGCGCTCGCATGGGCCCTCACGACCCTCGACCCCGGCGAACGCTGGCTCGTGCAGCCGCGACAGCTCGACGAGTCCGGGCGGCTGTGGAGCCCCGGCATCCGTACCGGTGTCGTCCCGGGCTCGCGCTTTCATCAGGAGGAGTGCTTCGGCCCCGTGCTCGGGGTGATGCACGCGCGCAACCTCGAGCACGCGATCGAGCTGCAGAATGCGGTGGCGTACGGGCTCACCGCGGGCCTGCACACGCAGGACCCCGACGAGCTTGCGCGCTGGCTCGCGGGCGTGGAGGCCGGCAACCTCTACGTCAACCGCGCCACCACGGGCGCGATCGTGCAGCGCCAGCCGTTCGGGGGGTGGAAGCGCTCCTCGGTCGGTCCCGGCGCGAAGGCGGGCGGGCCCAACTTCCTCATCGGCCTCGGTTCGTGGCGCGCGGCCGGCGGCGGGGTGCCGTCATCGACGCTGCACCTGCGCGGGCTCGATACGCGGATCACCGGTGTGATCGAGGCATCCCAGCCCTCGCTCGACTTCGCGGCGTTCGAGATGCTGCGCCGCGGCGCGCTCTCCGACGCCGTCGCGTGGGACCGCGAGTTCGGTGCGGTGAAGGATGTCACAGGGCTCGGGATCGAGCGCAACCTCATGCGCTACCGGCCGGTGCCCGTCGCCGTGCGCGCGGCCGTGGGCACCCCGCTGCAGGAGGTGCTGCGCATCGCGCTCGCGGGCCTGCGCACCATGGCGCCGTTCACGCTCAGCGTGCCGGAGGGGCTTCCGCCCGCCGTGCGTCGCGCGCTGACCGATCTGGGCGTGCCCGTCTTCGTGGAGCGCGATGTGGAGTGGGTGCAGCGGGTGCGCGGGCCCGCCACCGTCACCGCCGCGGATGCTGCACTGGATGCCCCTGCAATCCCTGGTGCCGCCGATGCTGCTGCGGACGCTGCGGACGCTGCGGACGCTGCGGCCGCGCCGTCGCCCGGCGCCCCGGAGCTCACCGCTCCCGCGGTGCGCGTCCCGCGCGTGCGGATCATCGGGCCGGCGGCGCAGCGCACCGCGCTCGCCGAGGTGCTGGCGATCGCGGTGGAGGGCGACCCCGATCTGGCGATCTTCGCGGGCGAGGTCACCACGGCGGGCCGGATCGAGCTGCTGCCCTTCCTGCACGAGCAGGCGATCTCGATCACTGCGCACCGCTTCGGCAGCCCGGACCCGTGGAGTGCGTCGGTCATCTAGCATCCCGCTGCGACTTCGTGACACGACACGGGGCCCGTGTCACAATGCAAGTGGCGTGCCGTGCCGCCGCGGGCTGCGAGCAGCTCGCCGTTCGCGGCGCCGGACCCTGGACAGCGTCCGCCGAATACGCGACGTCGCCGCACCGACGCGGTGACGCCGCGCTCTCCCGAGGAGCAGCACCATGTCGACGCAACACGTGCCCGAGCCGGCCATGGCACCCGGGGCATCCGCACCGGCCGTGGCCGCCGCGATCGCACCCGAGCGCAACCAGCACCTCCGGCGGTATCTCATGTGCCGCCCCGAGCACTTCACGGTGCGCTACCGGATCAACCCGTGGATGGAGCCGTCCCGCCCCACCGACACGGCGCTCGCGGTGCGGCAGTGGCAGACCCTGTACGACACCTACATCGCGCTGGGGCACGAGGTCGAGCTGATCGATCCGCTCCCTGGACTGCCCGATATGGTCTACACCGCCAACGGCGGCTTCGTGCTGGATGGCATCGCGTATGGGCCGAAGTTTCGCCATCCGGAGCGCGCGGCCGAGGCCCCCGCGTTCATGGCCTGGTTCGCGGCGCAAGGCTTCGAGGTGCGTGCGCCGCTTGAGGTGAACGAGGGGGAGGGCGACTTTCTGCTCGCGGGCGAGACGATCCTCGCGGGCAGCGGCTTCCGCTCGGCCGGCGCGAGCCACCGGGAGCTGGCGGAGATCTTCGGGCGCGAGGTGGTGCCGCTGCGTCTCGTGGACCCTCGCTTCTACCACCTCGACACCGCCCTCGCCGTGCTCGATCCGGTGGTGGGATTCGCGAACGGCGGACCGGAGCGCGCCGGCATCGCCTATCTCGCCGAGGCGTTCGATGCCGAGAGCCTCGCGGTGCTGCGGGCGCGCTTCCCCGACGCGATCGTGGTCTCGAGCGCAGACGGCGCCGCGTTCGGGCTGAACGCGGCGAGCGACGGAAAACACGTGCTCGTCTCACCGCGCGCGAGCGGCTTCGCGCGCCAGCTGGAAGCCCGCGGCTATACGCCGGTGCCCGTCGACCTCTCGGAGCTGCTGCTCGGTGGGGGCGGCATCAAGTGCTGCACGCTCGAGCTGCGGGGGTGAGCGCGATGCAGATGCACCCGCCGCCCCTCGACCCCGCAACCCGCGCGGCCATCGCCACCGAGCACGCCCACCTCGCGCACAACTACCAGCCGCTGCCGGTCGTGCTCGCAAGCGGGCAGGGCGCGTGGGTGACCGATATCGAGGGTCGTCGGTACCTCGATTTTCTCGCCGCCTATTCGGCGCTGAACTTCGGCCACGGGCATCCCGCGCTGATCGAGGCCGCCAGCGCGCAGCTGGCCCGGCTCACGCTCACCAG
>JAGQTK010000205.1 GCA_020439065.1 Microthrixaceae bacterium | reverse complement strand
CAGCTGGCGCGGGCCAGCGGCATCCACCTGGTGCTTGCGACGCAGCGCCCCTCGGTCGATGTCGTCACCGGCCTGATCAAGGCCAACGTGCCGTCGCGGCTCGCGTTCGCGGTCACGAGCGTGACCGACTCGCGCGTCATCCTCGACCAGCCGGGCGCGGATCGCCTGATCGGCCAGGGCGATGCGCTGTTCCTGCCGATGGGCGCCTCGAAGTCGCTGCGGGTGCAGGGCGCGTGGGTCAGCGAGGCCGAGATCGAGAAGGTCGTGAAGCACGTGACCGCAGAGGCGCGGCCCGACTATCGCGCCGACGTCGCCGCGGTCGCCGAGAAGAAGCAGGTCGATGCCGACATCGGCGATGACCTCGAGCTGCTGCTCGCGGCCACCGAGCTGGTCGTTTCGACGCAGTTCGGCTCGACGTCGATGCTGCAGCGCAAGCTGCGCGTCGGCTTCGCGAAGGCGGGCCGCCTGATGGACCTGCTCGAGTCGCGCGAGGTGGTCGGGCCCTCCGAGGGTTCGAAGGCGCGAGATGTGCTGGTGGGCGTCGAGCAGCTGCCCGGCGTGCTGGCGCGGATGCGGGGGGAGGACGTGCCGGCCGCGCCGGCCGCGCCCGTCGCGCCGCCTGCGGGGGCCGGGGCATCCACCCCCGCACCGGCCGACGACGACCGTTACGGCACCGACGTGCTGGAGGCGCAGTACGAGGGCCTGCCGGTCGAAGAGGTCAGCGACGGCGACGAAGACGCCTGGGGATTGACGGGACGCGAGTGATGGCCATACACCCCCAGCTGCCCAACGCGATCACCATCGTGCGCATCCTGTGCGCGCCGGTGTTCTGCTGGATGCTCCTTGCCGACGGCGGCCACGATGGCCCGCTGCGCTGGTGGGCGGCCGCGCTGTTCATCGTCGCCATCGCCACCGACGGCATCGATGGGTACCTGGCGCGCAAGCACGACATCGTCTCCGATCTCGGGAAGCTGCTCGATCCCATCGCCGACAAGGTGCTCACGGGCGTCGCCTTCGTCTCCCTCTCCATCCTCACCGAGCTGCCCTGGTGGATCACGATCGTGGTGCTGGTGCGCGAGATCGGCGTCACGGTGCACCGACTGCTCGTCGCGAGCGATCACGTCGTGGCGGCTGCCTGGCTCGGCAAGCTGAAGACGCTCGCGCAGGCTGTGGCGCTGTCGCTCGCGCTGCTGCCGCTGGCGACCGTGCTCGGCGAGTGGATGGTGTGGGTCAACGGGGTGACGATGACGATCGCGGTCGTCCTCACGATCCTGAGTGGGATCGACTATGTGCTCACCGAGGTTCGCGGGGCGGCGCGCAAGCGCAGCGAGCGCTCATGAGCGCGGTCCCGGGTGACGCTGCGGCGGCGGTCGTTGCGCGCCTTCACGAGCGCGGGTGGATGGTCGCGGTCGCCGAATCCCTCACGGGTGGTCTTGTCGCATCCGCCATCGTCGATGTGCCGGGCGCGTCGACGGTGTTCGGCGGCGCCATCGTGGCCTACGCCACCCCGCTGAAGGCTTCGCTGCTGGGTGTCGACCGCCAGTTGCTCGACACGCACGGCGCGGTGCACCCCGAGGTTGCCCGGCAGATGGCGGAGGGGGTTCGCCGGGCGTGCGCCGTCGACGGCCGAGCCGCCGACGTCGGGGTGTCTACCACCGGCATCGCCGGGCCCGACTCACCCGATGGGCAGCCGGTCGGCACCGTGCACATCGGCGTCGCGACGCCGGAGGGCACCAGCGTGCACAGTGTGGTGCTTTGCGGGGCCCGCTCGCAGATCCGTCGCGCGGCCGTGCAGGCGGCGATCGACGCGCTGTGCGAGGCGGTTGGCCCCGGGGCGCCGGCGGGGGAGCGGGGGAATACCTGATGCGCCCCCGGAGTTGGAACAGGTAATTCTCATACTTTCGTCATCATGGGGGATTACTCTTTGGAACATCGGCATTGTAAGGTTGGCCACCCGGTCAACACCGAGACCGTGACAGAAGGGAGCGACAGATGATTCTTGTACGTCAAGAGATCGGCGATGTCCTTCGAGACTTCCGACTCCAGAAGGGTCGCACTCTTCGCCAGGTTGCGAGCAAGGCCAGCGTGGCGCTCGGGTATCTCAGCGAGGTCGAGCGCGGGCAGAAGGAAGCCTCGAGCGAGATTCTTGCCTCCGTGGCCGACGCGCTTGATGTGCCCATCTCGACCATCATGCGCGAGGTGAGCGATCGCATCTCCGTGCTCGAGGGCATGCGTGGGTTCCCCGACATCCTGCCCGACGACCTGGTGGCGTCCATCGACGCCGAGCTCGTCACCCACTGACCCGCCGCCGCTTCGGCGAGTGCGCACAGCGATGCCCCGGCCGATCGGTCGGGGCATCGCCGCGTTCGGCTCGCGGCGCGCCGCGGTGGCGTAACGTGTCAGGATGCGACGCAGCGAGTTTCAGCAGGCCGTGAACGACGAGTTCGGCGAGGCATACGCCGCCGTCCTCGTGAACGACCTCGTGCTGCTGGGGCTCGGTGAGCGGACCGCGCAGATGGCGATGGATGCCGGGATCCCGGCCGGGGATGTCTGGCTCGCGCTGTGCGAGACCGCGGGCGTGCCGCCCGACCGTCGCTACGGCGTCGGCCGTCGCGCACCCCGTGGGTGATCCGGCGCTGCGTGGGTGATCCGGCATCGCGCGATGTGCCCGCGAAGTTCGATGCGGATGTGACCCGACACGCCGAACTGTTCGAATATTCGTTCGCTTGGCGGCGTATGCTCGTCCCCAGGGACCGCTCGTGCGAAGTGTGCACCGTTTGCGTGACCTCCGGCCCCGATGTCGGAGGGTGCGCATACCGTGAACACCAGCACCACGACCCAGCCTTGTCGTAGCACCCGTCGGGGGCGCGACAGCCTATAGGCGCACCGCACGCACAAGGAAGAGAACCCCATCATGGCCAGTCCCGCAGATCGCGAGAAGTCACTCAACGCAGCGCTCGCCAACATCGACCGCCAGTTCGGAAAGGGCTCGGTCATGCGACTGGGCAGCGACGAACGGGCGCCCGTCGAGGTCATCCCCACCGGCTCGATCGCGCTTGACGTCGCGCTCGGCATCGGTGGGCTTCCCCGCGGTCGCATCGTCGAGATCTACGGACCCGAGTCCTCGGGGAAGACGACGCTGACGTTGCACGCCATCGCCAACGCGCAGCGTGCGGGCGGCATCGCCGCGTTCATCGACGCCGAGCACGCGCTCGACCCCGAGTACGCGAAGAAGCTCGGCGTCGACATCGACGCGCTGCTTGTGTCGCAGCCCGACACCGGTGAGCAGGCGCTCGAGATCGCAGACATGCTG
>JAGQTK010000204.1 GCA_020439065.1 Microthrixaceae bacterium | reverse complement strand
CCAGGCGTTCCAGGCCGTCGTGAACCCCGGCGACGAGGTGCTCCTGCCCGCGCCGTACTGGACCACCTACCCCGAAGCCATCGCCCTGGCCGACGGTGTGCCCGTCGAGGTCTTCGCCGACTCCTCGCAGGACTACCTCGTGACCGTCGAACAGCTCGAGGCCGCGCGCACCGAGCGCACCACCGTGCTGGTGTTCGTCTCGCCTTCCAACCCCACCGGCGCCGTCTACTCGGCCGAGCAGGTTCGGGCCATCGGCCAGTGGGCGCTCGAGCACGGCATCTGGGTCATCACCGATGAGATCTACCAAAACCTGGTCTATGGCGATGTCGAGTTCACGTCGATCCTCGCCGCCGTGCCGGAGCTTGCCGGCCAGACCCTGCTCGTGAACGGCGTCGCGAAGACGTACGCGATGACGGGATGGCGCGTGGGCTGGATGATCGGCCCGGCAGCGGCCATCAAGGTGGCGGCGAATCTGCAATCGCACCTGACCAGCAACGTGAACAACATCGCGCAGCGCGCGGCGCTTGCCGCACTGACCGGCCCGCAGGATGAAGCCGCGCGCTTCCGCGAGGCTTTCGACCGCCGCCGCCGCCTGATCGTCGAGGAGCTGCGGCAGATCCCCGGCGTCACCGTGCCGATGCCGGAGGGCGCGTTCTACGTCTACCCCGATGTCACGGGGCTGCTCGGGCGCGAATGGGGCGGCGTGCGCGTGGACACCTCGCTCGAGCTGGCCGATCTGATCCTCGAGCAGGCAGAGGTTGCCGTGGTCCCGGGCGAGGCGTTCGGTCCGTCCGGCTACCTGCGCCTGTCGTACGCCCTCGATGACGCCTCACTGCTCGAAGGCGTCCGCCGCCTGCGCGCGCTGTTCAGCTAGGAGGCGCCCGGTGGGCCGCACGCGACCCAGGTCGGTGCGCCCCACCGGGGCCCGAACTACAGTTCGATGCCGATCAGCACGGGTTCGGGTTGCAGGTTGATGCCGAAATCGGAGTGCACCCGCACCTGGATCAGGCGCGCGAGCTCCGCGAGCTCCTCGGCCGTTGCCCCGCCGCGGTTGGTCAACGCGAGGGCATGCTTGGTCGAGAGCCCGGCACGCGAACGCGGGATGCGATAGCCCTTGCGCAGGCCCGCCTGCTCGATGAGCCACCCCGCGCTGATCTTCACATCGGGGCTCACGCCCGGCGCGGGCGGCAGCATCCCGTCGTACTGTGCAAGCGGCACGACGGTGACGCGGTCGAGGTCGGGATGCACCGGCCAGCGCGGGCACTCCGGCGGCAGTGCGCGTGCGACCGCAGCCGGCACGATGATGTTCTGGAAGAACGAGCCGGCACTGTAGGTGTCGGGGTCGGCGTCGTCGAGCACCATCCCCTTGCTCGCGCGGATCTCGAGGACACGGTCGCGGATCCAGCGCAGCGTCACCGCCTCGGTGACATCGAGCCCGAGCGCCTGGCGCAACTGCGCGCCGGCGACCGGGTGCGCCCCATCGCCCTGCTCCTCCAACTCGAGCGTGACCGAGAGGATCACGGCCGAGCGCTCCCGCACCGAGCCGTAGTGCTCCTTGAGCACCGAGGTCCGGAAGCCAAGCCCCAGCTCGGTGGCGGGCACGACCGTGACCTCGCCGCCGCGCTCGTCGATCAGCTCGACCTCGACGAGGGTGCCGACGATCTCCTGCCCGTACGCGCCGACGTTCTGCACGGGGGCGGCGCCCACGGTGCCCGGGATTCCCGACATCGCCTCGATCCCCGAGAGCCCGGCCGAGACGGCATAGGCAACGAGGTCATCCCAGCTGTGCCCTGCCTGCACGCGCAGACGCACCCGGCCCGGTGGCGCGGGAAGGCGCTCGATGCCCTCCGTGCGCACGCGCACGACGGTGCCGTCGAACGGCTCGTCACCCACGAAGAGGTTGGACCCACCGCCCAACACGAACCATGCGTCGCCGCTGGCCCAGACCTCGCGCAGCACCGCAACGAGCTCGTCGCGGCTTTCCGCATCGATCATGCGCGCCGGCGCCGCCCCCACCCGCAGGGTGGTGAGCGCCCGCAGCGGGATCGGGGTGATCTCAGCCATGGCTGCGCCGCGCTCGCGCACCCACCTGCACCTGCGCCTTGCCGAGCACCGTCTTGCCCTCGCACGAGACCGTCAGGTCGATGCGCGCGGTGCCGGCCTCCGGATCTACGGCGCCGACCTTCGCGACGATCTCGACGGTCGCACCGTGTGCGGGGTCGACGACGACGGGGCGAGTGAAGCGCGTGCCGTACTCGGTGATCCGCAGCTCGGGGTCGAGCCACGCAGAGACGGTCTCGACGGCGAGGCCCATGGTGAGCATGCCGTGCGCGAGCACCCCGGGCAGCCCCATCTGCGCCGCGACGTCGTCACGGTAGTGGATCGGGTTGAAATCGCCCGAGGCGCCGGCGTAGCGCACGAGGGTCTCGCGGCTGAGCTCGAGGGTGCGCTGCGCGATGACCTCGCCGAGTTGCAGCGCGGCGAGCGCGGGGGTGGCTGCGGCGCTCATGCGTCTGCCTCCCCGACGACCAGCACAGACACGGCCGTGACGACATGCTCGCCCGCCGCATCGCGGATGTTCGCCTCGCTGGTGACCATGGTGCCGCCGCCCATGGAGCGAATGCCGGTCACATCCAGCTGCGCGGTGAGCTCGTCGCCCGCGACGATCGGGCGCGTATAGCGAAAGCGCTGCTCCGCGTGCAGCACACGCGAGAGTACGATGCCCGAGTCGGGCTCGGCAAGCAGCTGCTGCAGCGTGAAGTCCTGCAGCACGATCGGGAAGGTCGTCGGGGCGACGACATCGGCGTACCCCGCCGCGCGCGCGGCGGTCGGGTCGAGGTGCAGCGGGTCGCTCGAGTGCAGGGCGCGCGCAAACTCGCGCACCTTCTCACGACCGACGAGATAGGGGGCGGTCGGCGGAAACTCCCGGCCGACGAGTTCTGGATTCACAGGCACCCGTTCATCCTATCGAGCGGGCCTGAGCGCTCAGCGGCGGCCGCGCAGCGCCTGAATCGCCATCCGCGCGGCGATCACCACGAGGAAGATCGCGAACACGATGTTGCCCACGGCGGGGTCGATCGATTTCGACAGCCATGCGCCGAGCGCCGTCGTCAGGCACGCCGAGCCGCCGATGAGCGCGGCGCCCAGCAGATCCACGTTCTTCCGGCGGAGGTTGCCGACGGTGCCAGACAACGCGGTCGGAATCATCATGAGCAGGGAGGTGCCCTTCGCCTCGAGGTCGCTCACCCCGAACAGCAGCACGAGCATGGGCACGACCACGATCCCGCCGCCGACGCCGAGCAGACCGGAGAGGATGCCGGTGACCACCCC
>JAGQTK010000203.1 GCA_020439065.1 Microthrixaceae bacterium | reverse complement strand
CCTTCAACTGCACCGAGGCCTGCCCCCGCGGCATCGAGGTGACGAAGGCGATCGCCGAGGTCAAGCAGGCGATCCTCACCGGCGTGCGCTGACACCTGGTTTCCTTCAGCGGCACCGAACCTTCGGGTTCGGTGCCGCTGTGTTTTGCGCGCGTGCCGTGCAGTGCGCGCCACGCTCCCCCGGCTCGCTAGGCTGGCCGATGTGACAGCGCAGAGCCGACGGGGTGAGGGTGTGCCCTCGACGACCCCCACCGCGCCCACCGCGCCTGCTGCTGCCACTGCCGAACCGCCCGAGCACCCCGCGCCCGCGCACGCGCAGGGCGCCGAGGGGCGCGTCGAAGACGCCGAGTCGTCACTTCGCGACCGCTTCGATCAGCCGATCGCGAAGGCCACGGAGCTCACCAAGGCCACGCTCGAGTGGTTTCCCGTACGGGTCTGGCGCCATTTCCTGCAGCACAACGGCTTCCTCCTCTCGGCGGGAGTGAGCTACCAGGCGCTGTTCGCCGTGTTCGCGGCAATCTACGTCGCGTTCGCGGCCGCCGGGATCTGGCTGGGCGGGAGCCCCGCGGCGGTGAACGGGCTGATCACGCTCATCAACGGATACATCCCCGGCCTGATCAGCGACTCGGGCGGCGTGATCACGCCGAAGGAGGCGGCGGCCATCGCCAGCAGCTCTGCCGGCGGCCTGGTGCTCAGCGGCCTCGTCGCGCTTGGCGCGTTGATCTGGACCGCCATCGGCTGGGTCACGTTCGCGCGCCGCGCCGTGCGCGACGCGTTCGGGCTCCCCCGCGACCAGCGCAACTACTTCTTCCTGAAGGCACGCGATCTGGTCGCGGCGCTGTTGTTCGGCATCGCCCTGCTGCTCGGCGGCGTCCTCAGCGCCGTCGGCTCGATCGCCCTCGACAATGTGCTCGGGCTGTTCGACATCACCATCGCGTCGTCGGCGATCGACGGCTTGGTGCGCATCGGCACGGGCGTCGTGTCGTTCGCGCTGAACACCATCGCCCTGGCCGCACTGTTCCGCTTCCTCACCGGCGCCTCGCTGCCATGGCGCGCCGTGTGGCCGGGCGCGCTCGTCGGCGGCGGCGCGCTGACGGTGCTGCAGCTCGGCACCGGCCTGCTGCTGCGCTATACCCCGTCGAACCCGCTGCTCGTGACCTTCGCGTTCTTCGTCGGGCTGCTGCTGTGGTTCCGCTTGCAGAGCGTGGTCATGCTGATCGCCGCGTCGTGGGTCGCGATCGCCGCCGAAGACAAGCAGGTGCCGCTCACCCACCCGAGCGAGGCCGAGCGCGCCGCACTCGAGCATCAGGCGCTGAAGGTAGCCGCGAACGTGCGCCTTCGCGATGCGCACGCCGCCCGCGAGCGCGCGCCCTGGTACCGGGTGGGCGCGGCAAACCGCGCCCTGCGCGCCGCTGAGGCGGAACTCGACCGACTCGAGGCATCCCCGCCCGCGGCGGCCCCGAAGCCGGGTGCCCTGTTCGAATGATCGCCCCGGGCACTGCCTAGACTTGAGGCATGTCTGCACTGCGTCTCGCCTCGGTCAATGTCAACGGGATCCGAGCGGCGGTGCGCAACGGCATGCACGGTTGGCTCGCCGACGCGGGCGTCGACATCCTCACCCTGCAGGAGGTGCGCGCCACCGCCGCGGATCTGGCGCTCGCGCTGCCCGACTGGCACCTCGAGAACGACGAATCGCACACCAAGGGCCGCTCGGGCGTGGCCATCGCGAGCCGCGTCGCGCCCATCGCGGTGCGCAAGGGTCTCGGCGATGCGCGCGTCGACTCGGCCGGCCGCTGGATCGAAGCCGACTTCGAGATCGACGGCACCGTGGTCTGCGTCGTGAGCGCCTACGTGCACTCCGGCGAGGTCGACACCCCGAAGCAGGACGCGAAATGGCTGTTTCTGGATGCCATGACCATTCGGCTCAACGAACTCGCGGTGGAGCGGCCCCTGGCCGTCGTCACCGGTGACCTGAACGTCGGGCACCGCGAGCTCGACATTCGCAACTGGAAGGGCAACGTCAAGCGCGCAGGCTTCCTCCCCCGCGAGCGCGCGTACTTCGACCGCTTCATGGGCGAGCGCGGCGCCGAGGTGACGGCCGTCGACGGCTCGGTGGGCACCGGCCTCGGCTGGATCGACATCGGGCGCACCCACGCCGGCGAGGTCGAGGGTCCCTACACCTGGTGGTCGCAGCGCGGCAAGGCGTTCGACAACGACACCGGCTGGCGCATCGACTACCACATCGCCACGCCCGCCCTCGCGGCGCTGGCGAGCGGCTACCACGTGGTGCGCGCCGCCGCGTACGACGAGCGCTGGAGCGACCACGCGCCCGTCGTGGCCGACTACGCGCTGTAGTGCCGCCGCGCATCGTCACACGCCTGACCCGCGAGGGGAGCCCCCGGCGCGCTCAGTAGACTGGGTGGGTGAACAAGCCCCGCCTGTACTCCGGTATGCAACCCTCCGCCGACTCGCTGCAGATCGGCAACTACATCGGGGCGCTCATGCAGTGGCGATCGCTGCAGGACGAGTACGAGGCGTTCTTCTCCGTCGTCGATCTGCACGCCCTGACCCAGCCGACCGACCCAGCTGAGCTGCGCGAGAAGACGCGCCGCACCGCCGCCCAGTACATCGCCGCCGGCATCGAGCCGTCGCGCTCGACGCTGTACGTGCAGTCGCACGTGCCCGCGCACGCCGAGCTGGCGTGGATCCTCTCGACCATGACGGGCTTCGGCGAGGCCGGCCGCATGACGCAGTTCAAGGACAAGTCCTCGCGCTACGGCGCCGATGCGACGAACGTCGGCCTGTTCACCTACCCGGTGCTGATGGCCGCCGACATCCTGCTCTACCAGACCGACATCGTGCCGGTCGGCGACGACCAGAAGCAGCACGTCGAGCTGACCCGCGACCTCGCGGAGCGCTTCAACTCGCGCTACGGCGAGACCTTCACGGTGCCGAAGCCGGTCATCCAGAAGGAGACCGCGCGCATCTACGACCTGCAGAACCCGACCGCGAAGATGTCGAAATCCGCAGAGTCGCACGCCGGTGTGCTGTGGCTGCTCGACGAGCCGAAGGCGACCGCGAAGAAGATCATGCGCGCCGTCACCGACGACGAGGGCTCGGTGCGGTACGACCGCGACGCCAAGCCCGGGGTATCCAATCTGCTCGTCATCTACTCCGCGCTCACCGGGCGCGAGATCGCCTCGATCGAGGACGAGTACGCGGGTCGCGGCTACGGCGACTTCAAGAAGGGGCTCGCCGAGGTCGTGGTCGGCGAGTTCGAGCCCGTGCGCGCCCGCGCCCTCGAGTTGCTCGACGACCCCGCCGAGCTCGACCGCACCCTCGGCGCGAAC
>JAGQTK010000202.1 GCA_020439065.1 Microthrixaceae bacterium | reverse complement strand
CGCGCGGCGCTCCCGCGGCACGCTCACCGCGGCCTTCAGGTGCACGATGCCGACGATGTCGTCGATGGAATCGCTGAACACGGGAAAGCGGCTGTGTCCCGTGCGGCGGGCAAGCTGGATGACCTCTTCGGCCGAATCGCCCGCGGCGATCGCGTGCAGACTCGGGCGCGGGGTCATCACGTCGGCCGCGCTCAACCGCGCGAACGTGAGCGTTCGATTCAGCAGGCTCGCGGTTTCCTTCTCGAGCACGCCGGCACTCGCAGACCGGCGCACGAGCGAGGAGAGCTCCTCGGCGCTGCGGGCGCCCGAGAGCTCTTCCTTCGGCTCTACGCCCATCGCCCGCAGCAGCGCGTTGGCGCTGCCATTGAGCAGCGCGATCGCGGGGCGAAAGACCGCGGTGAATCCCACCTGGAACGGCATCACCAGCTTCGCGGTCTGTCGGGGCAGCGCGAGGGCGAAGTTCTTGGGGACCAGCTCGCCGATGATCATCGACAGCAAGGTCGCGATCGTCACGCCGATCACCACGGCGAGCGGCACGGCCACCGCGGGGGCGATGCCCCACGCGTCGAACACCGGGCGCAGCAGGCTCGAGATGGCCGGCTCCATCGTGTACCCCGTCAACAGCGTCGTCAGGGTGATGCCCAGCTGCGCGCTGGAGAGGTGCGTCGAGGTCATCTTCAGCGCACCGATGGTCAGCGCGAGCCGGGATTCACCGCGCTCGCGGCGAGCCTCGAGGTCTGCGCGGTCGAGGTTCACGAGGGCGAACTCGCTCGCGACGAACAGTCCGGTGCCGATGATCAGGAGGAGTCCGACACCCAGCATGAGGTACTCGTACGTCACGCGGCACCCCACTTCGAGGGCGCGCAGCGAAGGGACGAGCAGGTACTGGGAGGGTCATCCATCGTGGTGCCTATGTTAGCGGAGCGCATGCACCGCACCACGCAGGAATCGTCACGCTGCGGTCGCGGCATCCGCGCTACCAGCTCACCGGCAGCGCCTTGCCCTCCTCGTAGCCCGCGGCCGACTGCAGGCCCACCACGGCGCGCTCGTGAAACTGCGCCACCGTGCCCGCCCCGGCATAGGTGAACGATGAGCGAACCCCCGACGTGATCATGTCGAGCAGGTCCTCCACGGAGGGCCGCTGCGGGTCGAGATAGATGCGCGACGAGGAGATCCCCTCGGCGAACAGCTCCTTGCGCGCGAGCTCGTACGCGCCCAGGCGCGAGAATCGATCCTGCACGGCCTTGGTCGAGGCCATCCCCCACGATTCCTTGTAGACGCGCCCCTCGTCGTCTTCCCGCAGCTCGCCGGGCGCCTCGATGGTCCCCGCGAACCACGATCCGATCATCACGGATGCCGCACCCGCGGCAAGCGCAAGCGCCACGTCGCGCGGGTAGCGCACGCCGCCGTCCGCCCAGACGTGGGCGCCGATGATCCGGGCTGCGTCCGCCGCCTCGAGCACGGCCGAGAATTGGGGGCGCCCGACGGCGGTCATCATGCGGGTCGTGCACATGGCCCCGGGACCCACGCCCACCTTGACGATGCTCGCCCCGGCTGCGACCAGATCGTGCACGCCCTCCGCGGTCACGACGTTTCCCGCGACGATCGGCAGCCCGAGGTCGAGGTCCGCGACGGTGCGCAGTGCGTGCAGCATGCCGGACTGGTGCCCGTGCGCGGTGTCGAGCACCAAGACGTCGACGCCGGCCGCGGCCAACGCACGAGCCTTCGCCGCGACGTCGCCGTTGATGCCGAGCGCGGCGGCGACGCAGAGCCGCCCCGCGGCGTCCTGCGCCGGCCGGTAGAGCGTCGAGCGCAGCGCGCCGCGGCGGCTGAGCGTGCCGATGACCTGGCCGCGCTCCAGCACGAGCACCAACTCGACCTCGGCGGCGACGATCAGCTCGAATGCGGCCCGGCCGTCGCGCACGTCCTCCGACTCGATCGAGATGGGTCGCTCGTGCACGAGGTCGCCCAGGCGCGCGTCGTCCAGCGCCGTGAGCAGCCTCGAGGCCGCGACCACACCCAGCACGTCCTCGGCGCGCAGCACCCCGTCTGCGGCGACGCGGCCCACGACGATCCCGTGCCCCACGGCGGGCGGCAGCAGCCGGCGCGCCTCGGCGGTCGTGGTCTCGGGCGGGAGCGCCAAGGGTGTGTCCCATGCCGTCGGCTGCGCCTTCACCCAGCGGATGGCCGCGTCGAGCTCCTGCAACGGCACATCCTGCGGCAGCACGCCGAGCCCGCCGCGCCGGGCGAGCACCGCCGCCAGGCGCGGGCCCGTGACGGAGTTCATGTTCGACGAGACGATCGGAATGGTGGCGGCCGTGCCGTCGCCGGGGGTGAGATCCACGTCGAGACGGCTCGCCTTGTCGGATCGCCGCGGCACCAGGAACACGTCGGAATAGGTCAGATCCACCTGCGGTCGCACACCCGAGAATTCCATGCCCCCACGGTATCGCGGCGCCCGCCGCCGTGCCGACGATTTTCCGTGTGCATCGGGCCGAACTCGGTTAGGCTTATGAGCTATGTGCGAGGGCACGATCTGCTCTGCGCGAGAACAAATCTTACGAAGAAAGTGGGCGATCGACTGTGTCGAGCCAAGAGACGAGCGTCGGAGCACCGAACGACGGTGAATTCGGAGCAAATGAGTGGCTCGTCGATGAACTCTACGAACAGTTCAAAGTCGACAAGAACTCTGTCGACAAGGAGTGGTGGCCGGTTCTGGAGAACTACCAGCCGCTGAAGGGCGAGGTGGCCAGCGGGCTCGCCGGTGCGGCATCGGCCGACGCCGTGACCGCCGCGGCGACCGCACCCACGACGACGAGCGAGGCGCACCCGATGACGGCGCCGATCCCCGTGATCGGCACACAGCCCGTGGCGCGCACCACCTCGGTCCCCGCCAAGCCGCAGCCGATCCCCGCGCAGGCGCCGCCACTGAACACCCACGAGCCGCGCGACACCGCCGATGAGGACGTCATCACCCCGTTGCGCGGCATGTCAAAGACCCTCGCCTCGAACATGGATGAGTCGCTGACCATCCCCACCGCGACCAGCGTCCGCACCATTCCCGCGAAGCTGATGATCGACAACCGCATCGTGATCAACAGCCACATGGCCCGCACCCGTGGTGGCAAGGTCAGCTTCACGCATCTCATCGGCTGGGCGCTCATCCAGACGCTGAAGGAGTTCCCGAGCCAGAACGTGTTCTACGCCGAAATCGAGGGCAAGCCCTCGGTCGTGGCGCCCGCGCGCATCAACCTCGGCATCGCGATCGATCTGCCCAAGCCCGACGGCACCCGCTCGCTCGTCGTGCCCAGCATCAAAAACGCCGACGCGATGACCTTCAGCGAGTACCTCGTCGCACACGAGGAGATCGTCGCGCGCTCGCGCAGCGGAAAGCT
>JAGQTK010000201.1 GCA_020439065.1 Microthrixaceae bacterium | reverse complement strand
TCTCCTGCACGAGGGTGCGCAGCTCGGCCTGATCGATGTCCGGGTCGTGCTGGGTCGAGAGCACCACGGAGTCGACCGTGCGCGGGGTGTGGCCGTCGTAGCCGAGGGTGACCTGGGTCTTGCCGTCGGGGCGGAGGAAGGGCAGCTCGCCGGAGCGACGCACCTCCGAGAGCCGCTCCGCGATGCGATGCGCCGTCCAGATGGCCATCGGCATGTATTGCGGCGTCTCGTTGGTCGCGAAGCCGAACATGATGCCCTGATCGCCCGCGCCCTGTTCGTCGAGCGGGTCGCTGGAGCGCTGCTCACGCTGCTCCATCGCGCGGTCGACGCCCGCGGCGATGTCGGAGGACTGCGCGCCGATCGAGACGCTCACGCCGCACGAGTCGCCGTCGAAGCCGGTGTCGGAGGAGGTGTAGCCGATCTTCGTGACCACACCGCGCACGATCGCCGGAATCTCGACATACGCCGTCGTCGAGACCTCGCCGGCAACGTGCACGAGGCCCGTCGTCACGAGCGTCTCGACCGCCACCCGGCCCTGCGCGTCCTCCGCGAGGATCGCGTCGAGAATCGAGTCGGAGATCTGGTCGCAGATCTTGTCTGGGTGCCCCTCAGTGACGGATTCCGAGGTAAACAGGCGCAGCTGGCTCATGGTGCTCCGAGGTCATCTTTCGTGCTGGTGCCGGGGCCCATCGGCCCCGTGAAAGCAGTATGGGCGAGGCATCCGACATTCGTCTTCGCAGACGATTGTGGATGCCACGCCCAATCTGCGTGGTCTACTCGACGTGGCGCAGGCGCAGCTTGTCTTCGTTGATCTCGTGCAGAGCGATGGTGAGCGGCTTGTCTTCGACCGAGGAGTCGACCAGCGGGCCGACGTTGTCGAAGAGGTTGCCCTCGTGCAGGTCTGCGTAGTAGTCGTTGATCTGACGCGCGCGCTTCGAAGCGAAGATGACGAGCTGGTACTTCGAGTCGACCTTGGTCAGAAGGTTGTCAATGGGCGGGTCAATGATGCCCTGAGTCCGTGCCTCGGTCATGGGAGTACCTCAATCCGTGTCGTGGACGATGAATGTGTGGATGTCGCGCAACCGCGTGGCGCTGCGCGAACCGTGTGCGTGCGAATGTTCGCACGAGCGCACCGATCAGGCTTCGCCGCGCGCGGAAGCCTGAGCCAATTCTACGACCTCTTTCGCCGCCCGGGCGACGTCGTCGTTGATCACGCGGAAATCGAAGCTGTCCTGGTCCTTCAATTCGACGACCGCGGTGCGCAGCCGGCGCCGCCGCTCCTCCTCGTCCTCAGTGCCACGCCCGACGAGTCGGTCGACCAACTCGTCCCAGCTCGGCGGGAGCAGGAACACCAGCGCGGCGGACGGTTCCGCGGCGCGGATCTGGTGGGCACCCTGGATGTCGATCTCGAGCAGCACGGTGCGACCCTCCGCGAGGGCGGCTTCGACGGGGCCGCGAGGGGTGCCGTAGCGGTGCGCATTGTGCACCGTCGCCCACTCCAGCAGCTCGCCGTCTGCGATCAACCGGTCAAACTCTGCGTCGTCGACGAAGAAGTAGTGCACGCCCTCGATCTCGCCGGGCCGCGGCGCGCGGGTGGTGGTCGAGACCGAGAGCGCAACCTCCGGGTACTGCTCCCGGATCTGCGCGGCGACCGTACCCTTGCCGACGGCGGTGGGCCCGGCGAGCACCATCAGCCGGCTGCGGGCGGGCTGCTGCGCGGGCTCCGCGCGGCGACCGTCGAGGTATGCGGCCAGCGCGGTGCGCTGCCGGGCCCCAAGCCCGCCAAGCCGCTTCACCGGCGAGATCGCCAATTGTTCCAGCACCCGGTCACGCTTGCTCGCGCCGACACCGGGGATGCTGGTGAGAAATTCCGTCACGCGCAGGCTACCCGCCGCGGAATCCGTGTCGCTCAGCGCGCGACGCAGCGCCTCCTGCGGAGTGATGACCCGGGTGTTGATGTCGCGTTTGAGGGATGCGCGCGCGCGACGCGCGGCCACCGCCTTCCGCGACGCAGCAACACGATCGACCTCGGGGGGTCTTTGACGCTCAACCACCGATAACTCCCAATTCCTTCTTCTTCTCACCGATGGCGCGGGTGATGCCATCGGGTCCAGCACCGAGGACGCCTCGGCTCTCGCTCGCGATCACCTGCGGTGAATCCGCCCCAAACAGCGTCGCGAGCTCAGTCAAACGTGCACCCTGTGCGCCGAAGCCCGGCGCGAGGATCGGTGCGGGCGGGGTCAGCGCTTCCGGCAGCCCGGCCGCGCGCCGGTCGATCGTCGCGCCGACCACCAAGCCGATATTGCCGAGCTGCTCCCCCGTGCGCGCGCGATTCCATGCCGAGACCTCGTCGGCGACGGCACGGGCAACGGTACGGGCCCCGCCGGAGACCGCATGCTGCAGCGCGGCACCCTCGGGATTGCTCGTGGCGGCGAGCACGAACACGCCCTTGCCGTGCTCCTGCGCCAGCTCGAACGTGTCGCGCAGCGAGCCGACCCCAAGGTAGGGGCTCACCGTGAGCGCATCGGCCTCGAGCGCCGAGCCCGGGGTCAGCCACGCGCGTGCGTATGCCTCCATCGTGGTGCCGATGTCGCCGCGCTTCGCGTCAGCGATGACGAGCAGCCCGGCCGCGCGGGCCGCGGCCAGCACCGCCTCCAGCGCGGCGAAGCCCGCCGAGCCGTGGCGCTCGAAGAACGAGACCTGCGGCTTGACGATGCCCACCCGGCCGGCGCACGCGTCGACCACGCGCAGCCCGAACTCGCGCGCACCGGCTGCGGAGGCATCCAGGCCCCATTGATCCAGCAGGTGTTCGTGGGGATCGATCCCCACGCACAGCTGCCCGTGGGCCTCGAATGCACCCCGCAGCCGACTCGCGAAGCTCACAACGAGGCCGCGCGGTCGAGGGCGTACTCCTGCAGGCTCTTCACCTCGAACCCGTCACGAATCGCGTCCATCGCGCTCACCGCGGCGCCGAGCACGGCGATCGTGGTGAACAGCGCCTTGTCGGCGGCGACCGCGGCGGCGCGGATCTCGTACCCATCGGCGCGCGCCGAGCGGCCGCTCGGCGTGTTCACGATGATGTCGATCTCGCCGTCGTTGATCAGGTCGACGATGTTGCGCTCGCCCCGCGCCTGCGAGGCGCTGAACTTGTTCACGATCTCGACCTGGATGCCGTTGCGCGCGAGAATCTCGGCGGTGCCCTCGGTCGCGACGATCTTGAACCCGAGCTGCTGCAGGCGGTGGGCCGGGAGGATCACGGCGCGCTTGTCGCTGTCGGAGACCGAGATGAACACGGTGCCGGCGAGCGGCATGCCGCCGTACGCGGCTTCCTGGCTCTTCGCGAACGCGGTCGGGAAGTCGCGGTCGATGCCCATGAGCTCACCCGTGGAGCGCATCT
>JAGQTK010000200.1 GCA_020439065.1 Microthrixaceae bacterium | reverse complement strand
AGGCATAGACGTCGTCGTATTCCTGCTCCCCCAGCCCCTGCAGCGCCACCATGATCTCGTCCGTGATGGAGCGCAACACGAAGCGGTCTCCCTCCATGCCGGCGAATCGTGAGAAATCGAGAGGCTCACCGATGACGATGCCCACGCGGCCCACGCGCGGCAGGGTCCGGCCGATCGGCATGACCTTCTCGGTGTCGACCATCACGAGCGGCACGACGGGCACGCCCGCCTCGACGGCCATGCGGGCCAGGCCGGTGCGGCCGCGGTACAGCTTGCCGTCGGGGCTGCGGGTGCCCTCCGGGTAGATGCCGAGCAGGTCGCCGCGGCCGAGCACCATCAGCCCCGTGTTGAGCGAGGCCTCGGAGGCCTTCCCCCCGGAGCGATCGATCGGGATCTGCCCGGTCAGCTTCATGAAGTTTCGCGTGGCCCAGCCCTTCAGGCCCCGGCCCGTGAAGTAGTCGCTCTTCGCGAGGAACGACACCGGGCGGTCGATCATGAGTGGCAGGAAGATCGAATCGCTCACCGAGAGGTGATTGCTCGCAAGGATCGCCGCGCCGTGCGCCGGGATGTGCTCACTCCCGACGACCCACGGCCGAAAGACCGCCCGCACGATGGGGCCGACCACGACGTATTTCATGAACCAATAGAACATTGCACTCCCCGGACTTCGGATTCCAGCATGCCGCGCCAGAGCGCTAGGGGCGAACCTGACGCGCCAGATCGGCGGCGCCGATCAGGCCGGCGTCGTTGTGCAGTTCGGCGATCGCGATGGCCGCGGCCGGTCGAAACCCACGTGCCGGCAGGTGTGTGCGGTACGAATCCTCGACGGGCGCGCGCAGGTGTTCGCCCAGCTGCGCGACGCCGCCGCCGAGCACGAACACCTCGGGGTCAAGGCTTGCCGTGAGCTGCGCGCAGCTCTCACCGAGGGCGGATGCCACCGTGCGAACGGCCTCCCGCGCGCCCGGGTCGTTCTGGCGCACCAGCTCCGAGATCGTCTGCCCGCTCAGCCGGCCGCGCTCGGTGCGCGCGGCAGCCAGGCCGACGCCAATCCCACCCGCGTCGGCGATCTCGTTTGCGATGCGCTGCAGCGCGCGGCCGGAGGCGTACTGCTCGATGCAGCCGCGCTGCCCGCAGCCGCAGGGCAGGCCGTCGCGAATGTGGCGCGTGTGGCCGAGCTCGCCGGCGACCCCGTGGCCGCCTCGGTACAGGCGGCCGCCGACGACGACGGCTCCCCCGACCCCGGTGCCGATCGTCAGCATCACCACGTGCGCGAAGCCGCGCCCGGCGCCGAAGCGATATTCGGCCCACCCGGCCGCATTCGCGTCGTTCTCGATCGTGAGCGGCAGCCCCAGTCGCTGCTCCAGCCGGGGGCGCATCTGATCGTTGCGCCACGGGATGTTCACCCCGAAGTAGATCTTGGAGCGATCGCGATCGATGAACCCGGCCGCGGCGATCCCGACGGCGGCGACCTCGTGCTCGGCGCGCAGCTCGCCGACCATCTGCACGATGGCGGCATCGATCTCACCGATGCCGCCAGGGGTCGCGACGCGCACGCGCGCGAGCACGGCGCCGTGCTCGTCGACCACACCGCCGGCAATCTTGGTGCCCCCGATATCGATGCCGACCGTCAGCACTGCGCCCCCTCGCTCGCCGTCTGCGCGTTCCACGCCGCCTCATGGATGCCGAGGCCCACACCCGCGCAGTCTACCGCCGGGGCCACGGCGACGGCAGGGCATCGAGGCATCCCCTCCCACCCAGGTGCCGCGAGACTCTGTCTCGAAAACTCGGCGACCCAGTTCCATGCGCGCCTCGCGCCGATCACGCGGGAATCGCGTAATCGCCGGGGTATAGTGACCGAACACCCGACCGTCGTCACCCCCTGTCGGTACCGAAGGAGTTACCGTGATCCAATTCGAAGTCCCCGCGCTCGTCCCGGCCGACCCGAACGCCAACGTCACCGACCTGCTCGTCGAGCGCGTCAAGACGACACCGAATCTCGCCCTCTTTGCGGTGCCCGAGGGCGCCGGCTGGCGCGACATCACCGCAGCAGACTTCCAGCGCCAGGTCATCGCGCTTGCGAAGGGCTTCGTCGCCTCCGGCATCCAGCCCGGCGACAAGGTCGGGTTTCTCGCGCGCACGACGTACGAGTGGTCGCTCGTCGACTTCGCGCTGTTCTACTCAGGCGCCGTGATGGTGCCGATCTACGAGACGAGCGCACCCGCGCAGATTCGCTGGAACATGGAAGACTCGGGCGCGATCGCACTCATCGTCGAGTCGCCCACGCACTCCGCGCGCCTCGAAGAGGTGCGCGCCGAGCTCCCCCTGCTTCGCGAGGTGTGGCACCTGCACGAGGGCGCGATCGACCAGCTCGTCGCAGCGGGCAAAGACGTTCCGGATGCCGAGATCGAGCGCCGGCGCACGCTTGCCAACGGCGACGACATCGCGACGCTGATCTACACCTCCGGCTCGATGGGCCGCCCGAAGGGCTGCGTGCTCACGCACTCGAACTTCGTCGAGCTCAGCCGCAACTCCGCGCTGGCACTGAAAGACGTGGTCGCGCTCCCGAACTCGTCGACGCTGCTGTTCATCACCACCGCGCACGTGTTCGCCCGCTTCATCTCGATCCTCAACATTCACGCGGGCGTGCGGACCGGACACGAACCCGACACCTCGAACCTGCTGCCCGCGCTGGCCAGCTTCAAGCCCACCTTCCTCCTCGCCGTACCCCGGGTGTTCGAGAAGGTGTATAACGCGTCTGAGCAGAAGGCCGAGGGCGAGGGCAAGGGCAAGATCTTCCGGATGGCCGCGGCCACGGCGATCGAGCACTCGCGCCTGAGCGAGGCCGGCGAGAAGATTCCGCTCGGCATGCGGGTGAAGTTCGCCCTATTCGACAAGCTCGTGTACGCGAAGCTGCGTGCCGCGATGGGCGGCCGCGTGGCGTACGCCGTCTCGGGGTCTGCGCCCCTCGGTGAGCGCCTCGGCCACTTCTTCCACAGCCTCGGCATCGTGATCCTCGAGGGCTACGGCCTCACCGAGACGACCGCCCCGGCCACCGTGAACCTGGCGCACAAATCCAAGATCGGCACCGTCGGCCCGGCACTGCCCGGCGTCGGCGTGCGCATCGACGACGAGGGCGAGATCTCGGTCCGCGGCATCAACGTGTTCAAGGAGTACTGGCGCAATCCCGAGGCCACGGCCGAATCGTTCGATGACGGCTGGTTCAAGACCGGCGACCTCGGCGCGTTCGACAGCGACGGGTTCCTGACCGTCACGGGACGCATCAAGGAGCTCATCGTCACCGCCGGCGGCAAGAACGTCGCGCCCGCGGCGCTCGAAGACCCGATCCGCGCCAACCCGATCGTCGGTCAGGTCGTGGCGGTCGGCGACCAGAAGCCGTTCATCGGCGCCCTCGTCACCCTCGACA